>NZ_JAUMSQ010000154.1:0-3862 GCF_030519285.1 Mycolicibacterium arseniciresistens | reverse complement strand
GACGCGGCCGCCAAGCGCAGCGCCGCCGTCGCCGACGCCGCCCGCTACCGGGCCGGCGACATCGCCGGCACCACACGCAAGGAACTGAAGAAGACCCGCAAGGAGCTCAACAAGCAGCAGAAGCGCCTGCGCTGAACCAGAAGACCGTCACCGCCCGAGCGGCCGTCGCCCCTTCCCGGCGCCCGCTCGGGCGGTACATTCGCATCCACCCCTTGTGAGCAGGAGCGAATGCGATGACTTCAGGCGAGTACGGATCCCCGTCCGGTTCCTACGGCTCGCCGGGAGCGGGCGCGCCCGGCGCATTGCTGCCACGGTTTCTGGCCCGGCTGATCGACGGCATCCTCGTCGGCATCGTCGCCGGGCTGCTGATCGTGCTGACCGACAGCATGTCGAGCTTCTGGGCATCCGGCCTGTTCACCGGCGTGCCGATGTTCCTCTACTTCTTCGCGTTCGAGTTGACCCAGGGCTGGACCCCGGGCAAGAAGCTGCTCGGGCTACACGTGCGTGGTGCCGGCGGCGCAGCCAAGCCGACCGCCCGCGAAGCGGCGATCCGCAACGCGTTCACGGTGCTCACCATCATTCCGCTGGTGGGTGGGCTGCTGGCCTTCGTGGCGATGGTCGTCATCGCGGTAACCATCAACGGCAGCCCGACCAAGCAGGGCAAGCACGACGAACTGGCCGGCGGGACGCAGGTCGTCAAGGGCTGACGGCCTGCGTCCGCTGTCTGCGCGTCGTCAGATGAAGAGCCCCAACAGCAGCACGAACACCAGGCCGGTCACCGACAGCACGGTCTCCATCAGCGACCACGACTTGATCGTCTGACCGACCGACATCCCGAAGTACTCCTTCACCAACCAGAAACCGGCGTCGTTGACGTGGCTGAAGAACACCGAGCCGGCACCGACCGCGAGCACGACCAGCGAGACCTCGCCGGCGCTCATTCCCTCGACGAGTCCCAGCATCAGCGACGACGCGGTGATCGTGGCCACGGTCGCGGAGCCGGTCGCCAGCCGGATCAGCACGGCCAGCACCCAGGCCAGCAGGATCACCGAGACGTTGGCCGCCGTCGCCCATTCGGCGAGCTTGGTGCCGATGCCGGTGTCGACCAGCACCTGCTTGAACCCGCCGCCGGCGGCGACGATCAGGATGATGCCTGCGACCGGCGGCAGCGACGACTCGATGCACTTGGTGATCTGGTCGCGGGTCATGCCCGAACTCTTGCCGAGGGTGACGATGCCGACGATGACGGCGATCAGCAGCGCCATCAGCGGCCGACCGAGGATGTCGAACGTCTGTCGCACGAGATTGCTCTCGTCGTCGATAAAGATGTCGACGAGTGCCTTGCCCATCATCAATCCGACGGGCAGCAGCACGCTGAACATCGTGATGCCGAACGACGGCCTGCGCCGTTCGGTACGGAGTCCGGCCTCGGTCGCGGTCAAAGTCTGCGCGCCGTCGCCCACTTCCCCTGCGGCTGCGCCCTTTCCACTGCCGTTGCCGTCGAAGTCGTCGGCGTCGAAGCGGTCCGGCACGTCCAGCACGACCCAGCGGCCGGCCAGCTTGCCGAACAGCGGCCCGGCGACGATGACCGTCGGGATGGCCACGGCGACGCCGAGGGCCAGCGTCATGCCGAGGTCGGCGCCCAGGTACTCGATGGCGGTCAGCGGGCCCGGGTGCGGCGGGACCAGGCCGTGCATCGCGGACAGCCCGGCGAGGGCGGGGATGCCGACGGTGATCAGTGACAGGCCCGAGCGCTTGGCCACCAGGTAGATCACCGGCATCAGCAGCACGAGGCCGATCTCGAAGAACATCGGCAGGCCGATGATCGAACCCACCAGTGCCATCGCCCAGGGCAGCGCGCGCGGTGAGGCGTGCCCGACGATGGTGTCGACGATCTCGTCGGCGCCACCGGAGTCGGCCAGTAACTTCGCGAACATCGCGCCAAGCGCGATGAGGATGCCGACACCTGCTGCGGTGGAGCCGAATCCGTCGGCGAAGGAGTCCAGGACGTCGGCGATGTTCACGCCGGCCACGAGGCCCACCGTGAGCGCGCCGAAGATCAGGGCGAGGAACGGGTGCAGCTTCAGCAGGGTGATCAGGATGACGATGACCGCGATGCCGGCCAGCGCCGCGACGACGAGTTGCCAACCGGCCGCTACGGGTTCGGCCAGCTCCGCATCGGCGGCCAGCAGGGTCAGTGCCGTGGTCATCGGGTCTCCTCTTCGGTGGCGGGATCGGTCAAGGTGACATACGAGTCGATGATCGAATCGATGTCCTGGTCGACGTTGATGGAGACGCCGTGCTCGTCGGGCTCCAGCGGCTCGAGCGTCTGGAACTGGGAAGCCAGCAGGGACGCCGGCATGAAGTGGCCGGGCCGGCTGGCCTGACGACGGGAGATGACCTCCAGCGCCCCGCTCAGGTGCAGGAATGCGACGTCGGCGCAGTGCCGGCGGAGCTGGTCACGGTATCGGCGCTTGAGCGCCGAGCAGCTCATCACCCCGCCCGTGGGATGCTCGGCCAGCCAGATTCCGATGGCCTCCAGCCACGGATGGCGGTCGTCGTCGTCGAGCGGGTGACCCGCGGTCATCTTGGCGATGTTCGCCGGCGGATGGAAGTCGTCCGCGTCGGCGAACGGTACGCGCAGGCGCTGAGCCAGCGCCGCACCAACGGTCGACTTGCCGGATCCGGACACGCCCATGACGACTACTGGTGACGCCATACCCTCCACCTACCCAGTTGTGGTTGACGTCACACAGACTGCACCAATGGTAAGACTTTTGCAAGATCGAAGTTCGGATGATGGGTCCTTAACCCCGTCAGCAAACGTATGACACTATGTAAGTGTGACCGTGGCCACTCGCGTCGGCGCTCTGCACGGCGGACTGCTCACCGCGCTGGGCACCCGGATCGTCTCCGGGGAGTACCCAGCCGGTCAGGTGCTCACGCTCGACGCCGTCGGCGTCGGCCACGGTGTGTCACGCAGCGTCGCCCGCGAGGCGATCCGCGTCCTCGAGTCGATGGGCATGGTGGAGTCGCGCCGCCGGGTCGGCATCACGGTGCAGCCGTCGACGAGCTGGAATGTGTTCGACCCGAACGTGATCCGATGGCGCCTCGACGCAGGCGACCGCGTGGCCCAGCTGGAGTCGCTGTCCGAACTGCGTCGCGGCTTCGAGCCCGCGGCCGCCGCGCTGGCGGCCCGGCGGGCAGACCCGCACCAGTGCCGCCTGATGGCCGCCGCCGCGTCGGACATGCTGGTGCACGGCCGCGCCGGTGACTTGGACGCCTACCTGTCCGCGGATTTGGTGTTCCATCAGACGCTGCTGGACGCCAGCGGGAACGAGATGTTCCGCGCGCTGACCGGGGTGGTCGCCGCGGTGCTGTCCGGCCGGACCCAGCACGGGATGATGCCGGAGAACCCGAATCCCGCCGCCGTGGCGCTGCACGACGACGTCGCCCGGGCGATCCGGATGAACGATGCGGCGGAGGCCGAGCGAGCGATGCGCGCCATCATCGACGAGGCGGCATCCGCGGTGGCTGAGGAGTTCACCGGCAGTGGTTAACTGCGATGGTGGGCAGACAACCGAATCTCGCACGACGCTTTTTCGACCGGTTCGAGGCGGTGCACGCCGTCACCTACTTCGCCCCCGAGGCGCGGTCCGCGATGGACACGCTCGGGTACCGCGGATTCTGGATGGGCTACTTCGCCGCGCGCTCGGCGCCGCTGGGGCCGGTTCCGGCGGAGGTGGTGACCGCCGTGTTCTACAACTTCGCACCCGCGCGGGTGGCCAAGGCCCTTCCCGCGGCCTGGGAGGTGGCCGGCCCGGCCGAGGCCCTGCGCGCGCGTGAGGAGTCGGCCGTCGCC
>NZ_JAUMSQ010000153.1:0-17929 GCF_030519285.1 Mycolicibacterium arseniciresistens | reverse complement strand
TTCCGGCGGAGGTGGTGACCGCCGTGTTCTACAACTTCGCACCCGCGCGGGTGGCCAAGGCCCTTCCCGCGGCCTGGGAGGTGGCCGGCCCGGCCGAGGCCCTGCGCGCGCGTGAGGAGTCGGCCGTCGCCGCCCTGCGGCGCTACGGCCTGGTCGACGACGACGGCCTGCGCACCGCAGCCGATCTCGCGGCCAAGGCCGCCGTCGCGGCGCCGGTCGACGGTCGGCCGCTGTTCGCCGCCAACCTGTCGCTGGAATGGCCCACCGATCCCGTGGCGCGGTTGTGGCACGCCGCGACGCTGCTGCGCGAACACCGTGGCGACGCGCATGTGGCGGTGCTCGCCGCCGCAGGCGTCAGCGGCCGCGAGTGCAACGTGTTGCACGCCGCCGCGGGCAAGGTGCCCGCCGAGATGATCATGCGCAGCCGGGATTACGACGAGCAGCAATGGGCCGAGCACCAGAACCGGCTCGCCGCTCGCGGCCTGCTCGACGACAGCGGAGCGCTCACCGATGCAGGCCGGGAACTCAAGCAGCACATCGAGGACACCACCGACGCGCTGGCGCTCTCGGCACTCGACGGCCTCACCGACGACGAGGTCGAACAGCTGTTCCGGACGCTGACACCGCTCGCCCGCGCCGTGGTGGCGGGAGGCGACGTGCCGCAGGCCACCCCGATGGGCCTCAATCGCGACGACCTCGACGACGAGAGCGCCGGGCTCAGGACTTCTTGACCGGGTCGTGGCCCCAGTTCTTCAGCGAGTACCGCCACGCCGAGTCTTCGATGTCGCCTGAGGGCCGTTGCGCCAGATGGCGTTTGGTGTAACCGACGACCTTGCGCATGTGCGCGTAGTCGTCGTCGGACAGGTCGGACTTCTTGGCCTTCAGGATCTTGACGATGTGCCGGCCGCTCTCGTGGCCGGTGGACTCGCCGCCGCCGGATTTCTGGCCCACCGACTTCGAATCGTCGGAGTCGAGCCACTTCTCCAGTTCCGACGCGGTCATGTTGACGACGTCATGGAACTCGTCCCAGGTCTGCTTGTGGTCCTCGTCCTGCTTTGTGTCACTCTCGGCCATCGGTCACTTCTTCTTCAGCGCGCCCGGCTTGTGGACGGCGTCGTTACCGCTCTTCTCGCTCTTCACCCGGTACTGCGGCTCGTCCTTCGACGCCTTGACCTTGCGGCCGGCCGCTTCTTTCTCCGAGGTGATCTTCTCCTCGACGGTGCCCTCGGCGGTACTGCCGTGACTCTGCCAGCTGACCTTGTCGCCCTTCTTGAACTCTTTGCTCATGAGCGGCGGGTACCCGTCGGCCCTGCCGTCATTCGCGGCGTCCGGGATTCGTCACATTTCAGCGGGGCGCGTACATGATGACGCCGACGCCGAGGAGACTCACCACGGCGCCGGTGACGTCCCACCGATCCGGGCGGAAACCGTCGGCGACCATCCCCCACGCCAGCGAGCCGGCGATGAACACGCCGCCGTAGGCCGCCAGCACCCTGCCGAATTGGGCGTCGGGCTGGAACGCCGCGACGAAACCGTAGGCGCCGAGGGCGATCACCCCGAATCCGACCCACCACCAGCCGCGGTCTTCCCGCACGCCCTGCCAGACCAGCCAGGCGCCACCGATCTCCAGCAGCGCCGCGAGCACGAACAACATCACCGACTTGGCCACGACCATGCCCGTCAGCCTGCCGCGAGCGTGCACGTTTGTCGGTGATTGACGGCGTGTCGGGCCGCAGACATGCGCACTCGCGGAGCCAGCGCAGTTCACGAACCGAGGTTGCGGTTCCACTCCAGCCAGCCCACGCCGGTACGGCCGTCGGTGAGCGTCACCGTCGCCCATGCGCGCGGGAAATGGCTGACCCGGCCGTCGTCGGCGGTCAGCCGCACCGGCGCGAAACCGCGCAGGTCGACGGTGGCGTCCACGTCGCCGGGCGACATGGTCAGCGTGGTGGTGACGGGTAGGCCGTTGTCGGCGAACGTCGCCCGCGCGGTGACCGTCGCGGTCTCCTGCAGCGGCGCCCCCGGCGGTTGCACGTAGCCGACGCTGAGCGGCGGCGTACCGGGGATGCGCAGGTCGACGCCGTGCAGATGGGTGCCGTCGTCGAGGTGCAGCGCACTCCACACCCAGTCCATGGACCACCAGTCGCGCACGCCCCAGGAGTGGTCGCGCTGCCCGGGCGCATCGCGCAGCGTCACCGTCCGGCCCTCGGCGGTGATCGTGCCCGACACCGTGCAGGCGATCTCGTATCGAGGGGTGATGCGGTACTGGTAGGGCGTGCCGGCGGTGGTCCAGGTGAGGTCCATCGTCAGCTCGACCGGACGGCCCTCGGCGCCCTCGAGCAGTGCGCCGGCGTCGTCGAACGCCTGGCCGCTGCCCCGCACGGTCACCCGGAAGCGGCGAAGCGGTTCGTCGGCCGCCATGGAGATCTCGACGGCGTCACCGCGCGCCAGGAACGGATCCTCGGGCAGTGGCGCCTCGAAGTCGAGGACGGCGATGGTCGGCATGTCGGGCCCGCAGATCAGCGCGTTGAGCCAGGCCGTGCGCCGGTTCGGGTACAGGCCGACCCTGACCCAGCCGCCGATGCCCTGGCCGGCGTCGACGACGTCGAAGTACCAGCTCTCGTTCCACAGTTCCTCGTCGCCCGGCGGGTGCCCGCCCTCGTCGCCGGCCGACGGCTGCAGGGCTTCGGGCGGTGACGCCGACGGCAGCACGTCGAGCGCGCCGGTGTCGAGCACATGGGAGCAGTGCCGCGCGAGCATGGTCATGAACATGCGGTCGCCGCGGTCGGTGCGCTCGACGAGCATCGACGACACGATCGCCATCATCACCCCGAAGAAGCTCTGCCGCCGGACGCCGTCGCGCACCTCGTCGAGGCTGACGGTCGACTGTGGTCCGAGCGCCTCGTGGTACGCCCGCAGCAGGGCGTCGTAGTGGTCGCGGCGCGCCGACTCCGTCAGGGCGCAGCCCAGGAAGTACGCCACGTCGGTGAAGGCCGGGCCCCACGTGACGGTCTGCCAGTCCACCACCGTCAGTGGGCGGTCGGCGCCGGCCTGACCGAACAGCATGTTGTCGAGCCGGTAGTCGCCGTGCACCAGACCCGCGACACGTTGCGCGGCGGCCTCTTCGGTGACATAGGCGTCGAAGCTCGCCACCAGCCGCTCGCACACCTCGCGGTGTCCGGGTTCGATCTTCTCGGCGTAGCGTTCGGCGAAACCGGCCCACAGCGCGGCGATCAGGCCCTGGTTCATCGGCGACTCCCGGTTGAGCCAGTCCGCATCGGCCAGCGCGGGGTCGCCGAGCAGCGGGCCGTGCACCCGGCCCAGTTCGGTCAGGGCGAGGGTCGCCTGTTCGATTGTCGCGCCGCGGATCTCGTCGCCCACGACGGCGGGCGCCGCGTCGCCGAGCACCAGGTGGAATGTTCCGTTCGCGGGGTCGTAGGCGGCGTGGTGGCAGGGCGCGACCGGGCCGCCGAGCCGCGGGGCGATGTCGGTGTAGAACCGCACCTCGCGTTCGTAGAGTCCCATCGCCAGCCCGGTCTGCCTGCTGTTGGCGTCGGTGGCGGCGACCTTGAGCACCACCGACTCCGGGCCCGGCGCCGCGTCGTCGGCATACTGCAGCGCGACGCGGTAGCACTCGCTCATCTGGCCGGTGCCGATGCGTTCGAAGGAGAAGCCGGCGACGCGTCCCGTGCCGATCGCCGTGGTCAGCCAGTCGGCGGTCAGGTCGTCCGGGCGTTCGATCACCAGGTCGTCACGTGCGTCCACCGGATGAACGTAGCAGTGGGGTGGATCACACTGTTGACGGGTGTCAATCAGTGCGGCGCGCTGGTGGAAGGGGTGTGGCAGTGCTGCGGCGGCGCTGCGGGCACGTCGAGCGCGGGGTTGCGGTCGAAGAAGCCGTAGGGCTCGAGCCAGAACGACACCACGTCGACCGGCATCACCGGCCAGTCCTCCGGCCGGGTGATGTGGTGGATGCCGAAGACGTACCACAGCACCACGTCGGTGTTGTCGATCGACCGGTTCGCCTTCGTCCACTCGCCGAGCCCGGTGTCGGTCTCCGACTGGTTGACGAATTCGCCTGCAGGCCAGCGCTCGTCGGGACTGCTCGGTGTCACCCACAGGGTGTGGCCGATCACGTTGGCGCGGCGCAGCACCGGCGACGCCGGGTCGAACATCGGTGGGAGCGCCCCGGTGGGGATCAGCTTGTAGGACGGGTGGGTGCCCAGTCCGTTGACGACGTTGGTGTTGACCACCTTCCAGCCGCGCTGGGAGGCGAAGTCGACGTCCTGCCTGCCGTCGGCCTCGGTGAGCAACGGCACCTCGCGCAGCAGCACCGACAGGCCGTAGGGGTTGGCGGGCCCCATCGGCTCGGCGTAGGACTCCGTGCGGTAGACGGTGTTCTCGCCGCCGTCGACGTCGAGGTCCAGCCGGGCCACCAGGAAGTGCTGGTGGAACGGTGCATACGTGCGGTCGTCGACCAGCGTGCCGTTCGGGTGGGGCTGGCCGGGGGCGAGCGGGGTGGTGACCATGATCCCGGTCGCGCGCACCTCGCACTCGATGTTGCCGTCCTGGTAGAGCCGCCAGTACACCAGGTACTCGTAGTTCGCGACCGTGACGTGGAACGACACCGTGAGCCGCCGCATCCGTCGCACCTCGGCGCCGGCGTCGTGGTCCACGTGCTTCCACAGGACCGCGTTGTCCTCCTCGTGGACGCAGATCGCGTTGGTGATCGTGTACGGCACGCCGCGGCTGTCGTGCAGCACGGCGTCCAGGTAGCGGATCTCGCCGAGGCAGTCACAGCCCAGTTCCAGTGACGTCGTCATGAAGCCGAGGCCCCATTCGCCGATGTCGAACGCCGTGCGGCGGTAGTGATCCTGCGACGAATCCCGATACGGCACCACCATCTCGGCGAACGAAAGCCGGTGCGCCACCGACCGGTCGCGGTCGCCGTCCCGGTAGGACACCGTGTGGAGCGTCATTCCCTCCCGGTGGTTGAACCCGATCCGCAGCGACCAGTTCTGCCACTGCAGCAGATTGCCGTCGAGCCGGAACGACGTTCCCTGCGGCTGGGTGATGTGCAGCGGCGCCAGTGGCTCGCGGCGCCACGCCGCCCTGATCCGCTCGGGGACGTGGGCCGGGGCGTATTCGCCCATGACGTCCGGTGGTTCGGCGCCGCCGGCGAACGGGCCGGTGTCCTCGATCCGGAGCAACGACATGGCGTTGAGGTCGACGACGCAGTGCAGCCCACTGACCATGTGCGCATAGGGATTGGCACCCGGTGCGCCGCGCAGCCAGGTGTCGGACCAACCGATCCGCCGGTCACGGAATTCCGTTGGGGCGACGGCGTTTCCGTACGTCCAGGTGTCCATGAACACGAGCTCGAGATCGGTGATGCCGCGGCGGGCGAGGGCGGCGATCAGATCCGGATGCGAGCGCAGCATCCGGTCGCATTCGGCGAACTCGTCGACCGTGAAGTTGGCCTGCACGCCGGGCAGGTGCGTGAACGAATCCACCCGGCCCTCGGTCAGCGACACCACGCCCTTGTACGTGGAGTTGGTCGCCCGGTGCAGGCAGATCACCGTGGCACGGCGCTGTGGCGCGACGCCTGTGGCAGCGAACTCGCGAAGCTCCGCCTTGTCCGGTTCGCTCAGTTCGACCGACGCGAACCGCCAGCCGTCGTCGACGTCGGTGTCGCGGCGCAGTATCGCCGAGACCGCCTCGAATTCGTCTGCGGCCAGGGGATCCAGGGGGTGCACGCGATCACGCAATCACATCCGGCGGCGCCCCGCAGCCATTCGATGTGCTCGGCGCTAGCGCGTCGCGAGGCTGAAGCCCTCCCACGCCTGCCTGCGGTCGACGTCGGGGTCGAACTCGATCCGGGGCTTGCGGTCGAACACCCGCACGGCGCGTTGGTCGGCGGTGTAGAGCGGCCAGTCCTCCCCCGGCACACCCGTGCGGCCGAACGCGCGCCAGCGCCGCTGCACGTCCCGGCTCACCCGGCGGGCCGACCGCTGGTCGGCGGCCGCGGTGAGCAACGACCCCAGCCGAGTGCGGTAGGTGTCGAACACGGCGAGCAGCTCCATGGCGTGGGTGGCGCCGAGCCCGGACCACTGCAGCGTGCGGGGCGCATAGTCGTAGCGGTAGACGTAGGTGGGCGCGTGCCGGGAATGCGCCTCGGCGACCTCCCAGGTGGCCGTGCCGAACGCGAAGTCGCCGCCGAGCCGCACACACGCCGACGGGCTCGGGTAGCCGGGGTAGGCCGACGTGATGCGTTCGCGCCGCTCGGCGTCCGAGTTGGCCAGCAGCAGCTCGATGGTCGCCTCCGACGTCGGCAGGAGCTGCAGGAACCGGGTGAACAGCTTGCCCTCCTCGGCGTTGTTGCCGACGATGAGGGGCACCCGGTGGGCGGTGCCCTCGCGCATCGCCTCGACCGGATCGCGGGGCAGGTAGTCGGTGCCGAACGCCGGGCCGACCGCGAACGCTCCCGGCAGGTCGTCCGTGCCTCGGGTGAGCAACCGTTCCAGCGCGGTCACCAGCTCCCTTGGCCTGGCCGCCATCAGCGCGGCGGCCCCGTCCTGCGGTCGCGCGCCGAGCAGCCCCGCGAACTGGTCGGCGAAGGCGGCTGCGGCCTCCGGTGACCGCACCATGCCACTGACCGGGCTCTGCGAGATGACCCGCGCGAAAAGGCCTTTGGCCTGCGGCACGGCCAGCAGCGTCGCGACGGCGTGCGCCCCGGCGCTCTCGCCGAAGATCGTCACGTTGTCCGGGTCGCCGCCGAACACCTCGACGTTGTCGCGCACCCAGCGCAGCGCCATCACCAGGTCGCGCAGGTACAGGTTGCCGTCGATCGGGTTCTCCGGCGTGGACAGCGACGACAGGTCCATGCAGCCCAGCGCCCCGAGCCGGTAGTTCACCGAGATGTAGACGCAGCCCCGCCGCGCCATCGCCGCACCGTCGTAGAGCGGTGTCGCCGAGCTGCCGAGCAGGTAGCCGCCCCCGTGGACGAAGAACATCACCGGCATCGGCCCGTCGGGCCGCGACTGCGGCGCAACGACGTTGAGCGTCAGGCAGTCCTCGCTCATCGGCTGGTACTTGTTGACCCCGACCAGGGTGTACCTGCGCTGCTGCGGTGCGCAGTACCCGATGCTGTGGCAGTGCCGGACACCGCGCCACGGCTGCGCGGGCAACGGCGCCCGGAACCGCCGCCGGCCCACCGGCGGCTGGGCGTACGGGACGGCCCGCCAGCGGTGCACGCCGTCACGGGTGAAGCCTTCGATCGTGCCGGTGCTGATCGTTGCGCGGACTGTGTGTTCGTGCATTCACCGACCGTAGCGAACGAACCGCCGTTCGCCGCGCCTGACGGGCCCCACCGCTTCGGCCCGCTAGCCTGGCTGCATGCGGATTGCTGTGTTGATCGCGGCGTCTGTGCTGGTGGCGGGGGTGTGCGCAGGGTGCGGCGGGCAGGACGGCGAGTCCGGGTCACCGTCGGGTTCCCGATTGTCGGTGCCGTCGCCCACGTCGCGCGCGAGCGTCCCGCCCACCCCCACTGCGACGTCGAAGCCGCCGGTGGGCGCGCCGCGGGCCGGCGCCGCGATCGGCGACGTCATCGCGTTCGTCGCAGCCGGAACGCCCACCGACGTGGGCGGTTTCCACGAGGCGACCCGCGACGGCGAGGTGTCACGACTCGGCGATGCCGTCGCGTTCACCACACCGTCGGGCACGACGCGGTGCATGACCGATCCGCAGTCCGACGGCGGGCTGGACTGCCTGGTCCGGCTGACCGACCCGCCACCGGCCCCGCCCGACATCGCGGGCCAGTGGATCGGCGACTGGGTGGACTTCACCGGCCCGACAGTCGACGTCGGGTCGGTGCACGGCGATCCCGGCCCGTTCGTGCGGGGCGACGGGGCCGCACTGCCCTACGGCCGGTCGCTGGCCTTCGGTGACTTCCGGTGCCGCGCCGACCCCGCGGGCCTGTTCTGTGTGAACTACGCCCACCAGACGGCCGCCCGCCTCAGCGACGCCGGGGTGGAGCCGTTCGGCTGCCTGAAGAAGGTGAGCCCGCCGGCCGACATCGGGATCCGGTACAGCTGCCCGGAATGACCCGCCGCACCTAGTCGGTGGTGCGAAGCCGCGCCTGCACCCTCTCGGGATAGGTGTTCGTCATCCCGACCGCACCGGCGATCACCACCACCGGGATCACCCAGTTGGTCCAGTGCGCGGTCGACGGGGCACCGGCCGCGACGAAGCCGAGCACCGCGATGAGTGCGAACACCAGTCCCCACATCAGCGTGAGCATCTGGTTGGTGCGCCGGAAGGCCGCCTTCTCCCGGTCGCTGCGCGGGGTGAAGTCGCGCGCGTACTGCTCGGTGAACGGGGTGAACGCCAGCGAACCGAACGCCATCACGGCCAGCACGCCGCTGGACAGCGTGGTCGAGTAGACGTCCATCCAGTCCATGTCGGTGGCACCGGTGACCATGCCGGCGATGGTGACGGCGACGAAGAACACGATCGTCACCACCTCGAGCAACCGGGGACCGCCGACGCGCATCGACACCCCGAGGATGAACGCCGCGATCACCGCGCACAGACCGCCGTAGAGCCAGGTGCTCGAGCTGCCGGCCACCACCCAGTACAGGATCCAGGGTGCGAACCCCACGAAAGGGCTGTGCTCAAACCATTCATCCATCGTCACCGCAGAGTACGAGCAGCGGCGCCGCGGTGCGTCCTCAGGTCAGGCCACGCCCTTGCGCCGCAGCAGCGGGAGCACACCCTCGGCGAACCAGTGCGCCTCCTCGAGGTGCGGGTAGCCCGACAGGATGAACTCGTCGAAGCCCAGCGCGTGGTACTCGACGATCAGGTTGGCGACCTCCTCATGGCTGCCGACCAGCGCCGTGCCCGCGCCGCCGCGCACCAAACCGACCCCCGCCCACAGGTTCGGGTAGATCTCCAGCTGGTCCACCCGCCCGCCGTGCAGCGCCGTCATCCGCCGTTGCCCTTCGGATTCCGACTTCGAGTGCAGGGCGGTGGCCTTCGCGATCTGTTCGGGTGTCAGCTGGCCGACGAGTTCGTCGGCGACGGCCCATGCCGCCGCGGAGGTGTCGCGGCTGATGGTGTGCAGCCGGATGCCGAAGCGGATGGTGCGCCCGCGCTCGGCGGCCAGCGCGCGAACCCGCTCGATCTTGGCGGCCGCCGCCTGCGGGGGCTCACCCCAGGTCAGGTAGACGTCGACGTACTGCGCGGCGATCGGCAGCGCGGCGGCCGACGACCCGCCGAAGTAGATGCCGGGCAACGGGTTCGGCGGCGCCGACACCCGGGCGTCGGCGACCCGGTAGTGGTCGCCGGAGAAGTCCAGTGACTCCTGCTGCCAGAGCGTGCTGACGATGTGCAGGAACTCGCCGGTGCGGGCGTAGCGCTGATCGTGGTCCAGCCAGTCGCCGAACCGCCGCTGCTCGAGGTCGTCTCCCCCGCTGACGATGTTGAGCAGGACGCGGCCGTCGGAGAATCGCTGCAGGGTGGCGGCCTGCTGGGCGGCCAGCGTCGGCGGCACCAGCCCGGGGCGGAACGCCACCAGGAACTTCAGCCGCTCGGTCTCCGACAGCAGCGCCGCCGCGGTCAACCAGGCGTCCTCGCACCAGGTTCCGGTCGGGGTGAGCACTCCCTCGAAGCCGAGACGGTCGGCCGCGCGGGCCACCTCGGCGAGGTAGCGCCTGCTGGGTTCGCGGTACCCGGCGGGCACGGTGTGGTGCGACGAGGCGTGCGAGGCGCCGACGATGTTGCGGCTGTCGCCGTTGGTGGGCAGGAACCAGAAGAATTTCGCAGGCGAAGCCGGCGGTTGAGCTGCAGCGGGGGTGGGCATCTTCACTCCTTGTTGCGGTCGATGTAGAGCGGGGCCAGCACGTCGCCGTAGCGGCGGTCGACCCAGCGGGAGAAGTCGGGGGCCGATGCGATCTGCTGCGACTTCGCGAAGAGGTCGGCCATCTCCTGCTCGGACGCCACGAGTTGATCGGACAGGTCGAAGGGCAGTCGCAGGCTGCGGCCCTGCGCCAGCTTCGCGACCTCGGGGTCCAGGCCGACGTCCTCGCCGTAACGGGTGGCCCACTCGTCGGGGTTGTCGTGCGCCCAGCGGACGGCCTTGGCGTAGCGCACCAGCAGATCGCTCAGCGCCGAGTTGCGCTTCGGGTCGGCCAGCGCCGCGTCGGCCGCCACGCCGAAGCCTGCGCCGTTGGTGACGCCGGTGGCGCGGGCGATGCTGCGTACGGGCAGCTCCGTCTCGGCCTGTGCGGTGTAGGGGTCCCACAGCGCCCACACGTCGACGCGGCGCTGGGTGAACGCCGACAGCGCATCGGCGGGCTGCAGGAACACCAGCTTGACGTCGGCGGGCGTCAGCCCCGCCCGATCCAGCTGGACCAACGTATGGCCGTGTGCGGAGCTGCCTTTGGCGACCGCGATGCTCTTGCCCCGCAGGTCGCCGATCGACTGCAGCGGCGAATCGGCGTGCACCAGGATCTGGTCGCCGTACCCTCCGCCGTCGTATGCCGAGACGATCTTCACCTTCGCGTTGGACGCGGCGCCGAAGATCGGCGGGGTGTTGCCGGTGATCGCGAAGTCGATCTTGCCCGCGGTGGCGGCCTCGATCTGCGGCGGGCCCGAGGTGAATGTCGAGAACTCGACGGCATACGGCAGGTTCTCCAGTGCTCCCGCGGCCGTCAGCAGCGCCTGCGTACCGCCCTTCTGGTCGCCGATGTGAAGGGTGACACCGGCGAGTTCCGACAGCGGGACGGTCTCCGGCGCCTGCTGCGCGCCGGATGACTCCTCGCGTGACACACAGCCGGCGAGCAGGCTCACCGCCGTCACCGCGGCGAGCAGCACCGCGATCGGCCGGGATCTGGGCATGGTCGTCTCCTCAGTCGAAGTCGTCGTCGTCAGCGGATGACGCCGAGCCGGTCGAGTAGCTCGGCGCGGTAATGCTCGGTGTGGGCGGCCGATTCGCCCGGCGGAAGGCGCGGCTCGTCGATCTCGAGGGTGTGCGCCACCTTCCCGTCGTCGAGCACCAGCACGCGGTCGGCCAGCGCGACGGCCTCGTCGACGTCGTGGGTGACCAGCAGCACCCCGAATCCGTGTTCACGCCACAGGTCGACCAGCAGCGAGCGCATGCTCAGCCTGGTGAGCGCGTCGAGCGCGCCGAACGGTTCGTCGAGCAGCATCAGTTCCGGCTCGGCGACCAGGGCCCGAGCCAGCGAAACACGTTGTGCCTGACCGCCCGAGAGCGTCAACGGCCACACACCGGCGCGGTCCGCCAGGCCGACGTCGGCCAGCGCACGCCGGGCCCGCTCGTTCGCCTCGCCGCGGGACAGACGTTGCCGCGTCAGCCCGTAGACGACGTTGGTGAGCACGTCCCGCCACGGGAAGAGCCGCGGTTCCTGGAACGCCAGCGCGGGCGCTCCGGCCACCACCCGCTCGCCGGTGTGATCTGTGGACAGCCCGGCGAGCACCCGGAGCACCGTCGACTTACCGGAGCCGCTGCGGCCGATCAGCGCGACGATCTCACCGCGGGCGATGTGCAGGGAGACGTCGCTGAGCACATGGTGGTCGCCGTACCACTTGTCGACGTGGCGGAGCTCACCCGCGGTCTGCGTGCGGCGTTCGCTTGCGATGGTCATGTGCGGTACCTCAATGCTCGGCGCTCGAGAGCGCGGACGATGGCATCGGTGCCGATGCCCAGCAGTGCGTAGACGACGAGCCCGAAGATGATGATGTCGATGCGCAGGAAGTCGCGGGCGTTGTTGATCAGGAAGCCGATGCCCTTGTCGGCGTTGATCTGCTCGGCGACGATCAGCGTCAGCCATGCGATCGCCAGGGACTGCCGGAAGCCGACCAGCACCTGGGGCGCGGCGCTGGGCACGATGATGTCGCGGAACCGCTGCCAGAACGAGAATCCGAGTACCTGAGCGGTTTCGAAGAGTTTCGGGTCCACCTGGCGGATGGCGGAGAAGGTGTTGAGGTAGAGCGGGAAACTCACGCCGAGCGCCACCAGCAGCACCTTGGGCAGTTCGCCGATGCCGAACCACACGATGAACAGCGGGATCAGGCCGAGATGCGGTAGCGCGCGCACCATCTGCATCGGCGGGTCGACGGTGGCCTCCAGCCAGCGGGAGAGTCCCACCGCGGTACCGAGCGCGACCCCGACGACGCTGCCCAGCAGCAACCCTTCGACGACGCGGATGCCCGACACCCGCAGCGCGTCGGCCAGTTGGCCGTTGCCGATCAGCTCGACGCCGGCCTCGGCGATCAGTGACGGCGCGGGCAGCACGTCCTGCGGGATGAGGCCCAGCGCGCTGCCCAGCTGCCACAACAGCAGCAGCACCACCGGCGACGCCAGCCGGACGAAACCCCACTTGCGTTCGCCGCGAACGCCTTTCGTGCGCCCGCTGATGCCTGCCGTGCCTACCGCGCCCGGCGCAGTCGCCACCTCCGATGAACTCGCCACGGTGAACCGACGCTACGGGCGCACATCGCAGCGGCGTAAGGGTTCTGTTCGCGGTGAGGAAAAGAAACGCCGGAACACGCCCCCCGGCGGCCTGCGGTGCGTCGTCAGCCGAGCCGGAAGCTCCCGCTGACCAGGGTCGGCGTCACCGCCCGGCCGTTGATCGTCGATCCCATCGTGCCGTTGTCCAGCACCACCAGCTGCGCGGCCTGCTGCAGTTGCCGCCGGCTGCGCACCTGCGTACGGAACTGCTCGGCCGCGAGCCGCTGCCGGTCGGCCTCTTCGAGGTCGTGATCGCTGACACCGCCGCTGTACTGGACGCCGATCGCGTACTCGTCCGGCCGGCGCACCCACGTCGAGCGCACGCCACCGGTATCGGCGGTGTACACCCCCGCCGGCGCCTGCGCCGGAGTGGCGACGAACGGGTACGCGACGCCGTTCACGGTCAGTTCGCCCTCGACGTCGGTGCCGTCGAACGTCGCCTCGAGCGTGTCGCGGAAGCGGGAGTCGATGTCGATGCGGCCGGTGGACTCGCTGCCGAAGAACCACGCTTCGTCGTCGGCGCCGTTGCAGGCGTAGGCGGCGATGTCCGAGCCGTCGACGGAGATTCCGATGCTCATCGCCCTGCCGTCCCTGGTGATGTCGGCGATGTAGGTGCCCGAGGGCGGGAAGGTGGTGGCCGACGTCGCCACGACCGACGGCCCGGTCGCCTCGGGCGACGACCCGCCGGAGCACGCCACGACACCGAGCGCGAGCAGCCCGCCGATGCTCACCAGCAGTGCGCGCAGGTGCGTGAGCATGTGCTCAGCATCCCCCGCACTTGTTGATCGCGGGCGGAAACCGGCGTGCCTGTGCAGTACAGACGGGTCAGCATTGCCACCCTGCGCCCGCGGGGCCGAACTAGCGCCAGCCGTCGGCCGCCTTGGCCGCCCGCACGAGAGCGTCGCAGAGCTTGCGCAGCTCGTCGGACTCGGCGCCCTCGTCCAGCGCGATCGCAACATCCTCTGCGGCGCAACGCACCTGGTAGACCCGGTCGGAGAGCTGCGCGGCCTCGTCCGCGGTCAGCACCACGGCGTCCGGCGCGACCGCGCTGCCCTTGACCATGGCCCGCTGCTCGTAGGCGCGCTGACGGCAGGATTGCCTGCAGTACTGGCGCCGCCTGCCCATCCCGGCGTCGGCCACCTCGCGGCCGCACCAGCGACAGGGTTGCAGACGGCGACGTCTGACATCGTCGCGATGCTCGCGGCTACGCACTTCAGGCCCCACGGTGGTCGACTGTAGACGGCCCACGGCGCGGTTCCCGGTATCCTGGGGGTCGAGTCGGGAACTCAACGGGCACCGACCGCGTTGATGATCCGGCAACTTACACATCGAGGAGTGTTGACGATGGCTGATCGCGTCCTGAGAGGCAGTCGCCTCGGAGCCGTGAGCTACGAGACCGACCGCAACCACGACCTGGCGCCGCGTCAGGTGGCTCGCTACCGAACCGACAACGGCGAGGAGTTCGACGTCCCGTTCGCCGACGACGCCGAGATCCCCGGCACCTGGCTGTGCCGCAACGGTATGGAGGGCACCCTGATCGAGGGTGACGTGCCGGAGCCGAAGAAGGTGAAGCCCCCGCGCACCCACTGGGACATGCTGCTCGAACGGCGTTCGGTCGACGAGTTGGAAGAGCTGCTCAAGGAGCGCCTGGACCTGATCAAGTCCAAGCGCCGCGGCAGCTGAGCGCCCGCTAGCGGACGATGCCGCGGGCGCGATCGAGGCGCCCGCGGACACCCCAGGTGGCGACCTTGAACATCGCTTCCCGGATGTTGGACCCGCTCATCTTGGACACGCCGAGTTCTCGTTCGCTGAACGTGATCGGCACCTCCACCACGACGAAGCCCTGGTTGATCGCGCGCCAGGTCAGGTCGATCTGGAAGCAGTAGCCCTTCGAGTCCACCGCGGCCAGATCGATCTTCTCGAGTACCTCACGGCGGTAGGCCCGGTACCCGGCGGTGATGTCGTGGATGTCGACACCCAGCAGCACCCGGGCGTAGGTGTTGGCGGTCTTCGACAGGGCGTAGCGCCGCCGCGGCCAGTTCCGGATCGTGCCGCCGGGGACGTACCGGGACCCGATCGCCACGTCGGCGCCGCCGTCGACGGCCTCCAGCAGGCGGTGCAGCTGTTCGGGTGCGTGGCTGCCGTCGGCGTCCATCTCCACCAGCACCGAGTACTGCCTGCCCAGTCCCCAGGCGAATCCGGCCAGGTACGCCGCTCCGAGTCCGTCCTTGCTGGTGCGGTGCATGACGTGCACCCGGTCGGGGTCGGCGAGCGCGAATTCGTCGGCCAGCTCACCGGTGCCGTCCGGGCTGCCGTCGTCGACGATCAGGATGTGCACGCCGGGGCAGGCCTGGTGCACGCGGCCGACGATCAACGGCAGGTTCTCCCGCTCGTTGTAGGTCGGGATGATGACCAGCGCGCGCTGACTCGGCCGGGTGGCGCCGCCGGCACCCTCCCCCGGCCGCGCTCCACCAGGGTCAGTCATGTGAGTCCTCCGTCGTTGCCGCCCTTGTCGGGCGGGCTGTTCCCGGTCTTCCCGGCCCTCTGCCGGCGCCGTCTGATCGCCGATACGAACGCTCCATTGTGCAGCATGGCCGCCAGCACCGACGCGACGCCGACCGCGATGATCACGGCCTGCACGATGGGTCCCCAGCGGGTGGCGGGTGTGAGCTGCGTCTTCAGCCTGATCTGCTGATCGAGGTAGGCCGGCTCGAAGAACCCGGTGCGCGCCAGCTCACGTCCGTCGGGGGCGATCATCGCGCTGATGCCCGTGGTGCCCGCGACCACCACGAACCGGTCGTGCTCGACGGCGCGCAGCCGGGCGAACGCCAATTGCTGCTCGCTCATCGGCTCGGTGAACGTGGCGTTGTTCGACGGCACCGCCAGCATCTGCGCGCCGGCCAGCACCGACTCCCTCGCGGCCCGGTCGAAGATCACCTCCCAGCAGGTGGTCACCCCGACGGGAACACCGGCCGCGTGCACCACCCCGTTGCCGGAGCCGGGGATGAAGTAGCCGGCCCGGTCGGCGTAGGGCGACAGCTTGGAGAAGAAGCCGCGCCACGGCAGGTACTCCCCGAACGGCTGCACGATCCGCTTGTCGTGCCGTTCGGCGGGCCCGGTCCCGGGCTGCCACACGATCACCGAGTTGGTGGACACCGGGTTCTCCGGGCGGTAGTCGGGGGCCCTGACGACGCCGCCGACCAGGATCGGTGCATCGATGGCGTCGGCGGCCGCGGTGATCTGCTCCGCGGCGTCCGGATTGGCCAGCGGGTCGATGTCCGAGGAGTTCTCCGGCCAGATGACCAGAGCCGGGTGCGGTGCACGGCCGGCCCGCACGTCCTCGGCCAGCCGCAGCGTCTCCTGCACGTGGTTGTCGAGGACCGCGCGGCGCTGGGCGTTGAAGTCCAGCCCGAGCCGCGGCACGTTGCCCTGCACGGCGGCGACGGTGACCGCGGGGTCGTCTCCGGCGCCGACCCCGGAGTGCCGGACCTGCGGGGCGATCAGCGCGGTGCCCAGCAGTGCCGCGCTGATGCAGATGCCGGGGAGCACGACGGCGGGCAGCGCGGTGTGCGTGTCGTCCTCGTGGTGCCACCAGCGGACGGCCTCGACGACGATCGCGGTCAGGCAGAAACCGGTCAGCGCGACCGCGAAGGACAGCAGCGGCGCACCGCCGGCCTGCACCAGCGGCAACAGCGGTCCGTTGGTCTGACTGAAGGCCACCACACCCCACGGGAACCCGCCGAACGGCACCGTCGACTTGAGCCACTCCTGGCCCACCCAGAGCGCCGCCAGCCACAGCGGCAGGCCGGGCAGCCGCCGCACCAGCACCGCGACGGCGCCGAACAGCCCGGGGAACAGGGCCTGCACCACGGCCAGCGCCAGCCACGGCACGGGGCCGACCAGCCCGCTGATCCACGGCAGCAACGGCACGTAGAACACCGTGCCGAACAGCACGCCGTAGCCGAATCCGCCGGCGACGGTCGTCGACGGTCGCATCAGCGTCCACCCCAGCAGGGCGAACGCGACGAATGCTGCCCACCACCAGCCGAACGGCGGGAAGCTCAGGCACAGCAGCATCCCGCCGACGGCGACCGCGCCCAACTGCGCCCACCGCGACAGCACTGCCGGGCCCGCGCCGCGAGCGATGCGGGTCAGCCGCGACGGCTGCGCGTGCCGCTCCGCCCGCTGCGCGCGCGACTGTGAGACAGCGTCCTCGCCGAAGGATTCCCGGCGGGCGGCCTCGTCGCCGGAACTCTCGTCGACGGTCTCGTTCGGGCCGGTGTCGAGGTCGTCGGGATCGGTGTCGACGGGAACCGCGGGGATCACGTCGGTGTCGTCCATCGCCCGGCGGCGGCGGCGACGCGGTGGGTCAGCCATGGATGACGACACCTCGGTGGACGGTCTGGCGGCACCTCGGCGACGGATCGCCCGGCGCCAGCCTCGGCAGCGCCGGGACCCGGGACCGCGGGTCGGTGGACCAGCGCGCCACACCGTCGGCCGGCGCGCTCACCGTCAGGTCGTCGGCGTCCCAGATCGCGTAGGAGGCGGGCGCTCCGGGGACCAGGGTGCCGGTGACGCCGTCGTTGACGCCTGCGGCCCGCCAGGCGCCCCGGGTCGCGGCCGCGAACCCGGCCCGCAGCGACACCGCGCTGCCCGGTGTCCGGTGTGCGCTCGCGGCGCGGACCCAGCCCCAGGGATCCAGCCCGGTGACGGGGCTGTCCGAGCCGAAGGCGAGGGGCACGCCTTGGGATGCTAACAGCGCGAACGGGTTGAGCCCGCCGGCGCGATCCGGGCCGAGCCGCTGGGCGTACATGCCGTCGGGTCCGCCCCAGAGGGCGTCGAAGGAGGGCTGGACACTGGCGTGCACACCCCACGACCCGAGCAGCGTGGCCTGCTCGGGGGTGACCATCTCCAGGTGTTCGAGGCGGTGACCGCAGCGCGCGACCGCGGGCGCGCCGACCCGCTCGACGATGCGGGCCAGTGCCTCGACCACCGCGCCGACCGCGGCGTCACCGATCACGTGGAAACCCGCGGTGATCCCGGCGTCGGTGCAGGCGGCCAGGTGCGCGGTGATCTCGCCGGCGTCGAGATAGGTGTTGCCGCAGCTGTCCGGCGCGTCGGCGTACGGCGTGTGCAGCCAGGCCGTTCGCGACCCCAGTGCGCCGTCGACGAACAGGTCGCCGGCCAGTCCGCGCGCCCCGGTGCGATCGACGAGGTCGCGGGCCGCACCGGGGCTGCTGACCGCTTCACCCCAGTACCCGACGACGTCGACACCGTGCGTGAGGTCGCGGACGGCGAGCCAGTCGTCGAGGCCGCCGATCTGCGGACCGGCGCATTCGTGCACC
This sequence comes from Mycolicibacterium arseniciresistens, assembly GCF_030519285.1. Taxonomy (NCBI): domain Bacteria; kingdom Bacillati; phylum Actinomycetota; class Actinomycetes; order Mycobacteriales; family Mycobacteriaceae; genus Mycobacterium; species Mycolicibacterium arseniciresistens. Next base: position 55 of record NZ_JAUMSQ010000153.1, on the reverse strand, counting down.
GCGACGATCCCGCTCGCGGCGGCCGCGTCGAGGGCCGCCGTCTGCGCGTCCCGGC
>NZ_JAUMSQ010000152.1:0-21885 GCF_030519285.1 Mycolicibacterium arseniciresistens | reverse complement strand
ATCGCGGCGGCCGGCGGCACGTCGGCCGGGCTGTCCGGGGCGCAGTGGATCGAGGCGGTGCGCGAGCAGACGGCGTCGCCGGCTGCGGCCAACCTCGTCAACGAGCTGGGGGCCGACGCATTCCAGGTGGAGGATGAGGAGAAGCTGCCCCGCTACATCGGTGGAGTGCTGGCCCGCCTGCAGGAGGTGTGGGTCGGAAGGCAGATCGCCGAGGTGAAGTCGAAGCTGCAGCGGATGTCACCGGTCGACCACAGCGATGACTACCACGCGCTGTTCGGGGATCTGGTGGCGATGGAGGCCTACCGCCGCAGCCTGCTGGAACAGGCCAGCGGTGACGACCTCACTGCGTGAAAGCCGTCGGCACGCTATGGTGAATCCGCTGTACGACCATGTCCGAGGAAGGCAAGCCGTGACCAGGATCTCCAAGCAGGTTCGACGTTCGATCGCCGCCGGTGCCTTCGCCGTGGCCGCCATCGCCGCACCGTTCGCCGCGTCGGCGCTGAGCGCCGCTCCGGCCCAGGACCTCGCCGGCCCGGCCTGCCTGGCGTGGTTCGGTAACAAGGAGGACGGCAACTGCCTGTCCTACTCCAACGGCAACGGCATCAACGTCGGCACGCCCCAGGTCGCGTTCGGCGAGAACGGCCTGGGAATCTCCACCGGTCCGCTGCTGCCCGGCCGGACGATCACTCAGGGCGTCAACTAGCGCGTTCTGCGCTGCTGCTCCGCCGGTTGCGGCGTGAGCACATCGGTCTCCGAGTCGATCGGGGTCAACGTCACCATCTGCGGATCGGGAGATACCCGGTCGGCCACCTTGCGCCGTCCGGCGTCGATCACGGCCTTGGCGGCCGGGCTGCTGGTCACCGCACGATAGGTCCCGGAGATCTGCTCGTAGCGGCGACGGCCGGCCTTCGAACCCAACACGTAGCCCACCGCCAGCACGGCGACATACCCGATCACAAAGCCCCTCCCGCAAGACGGTTCGTTGGTTCCATCCTGCCTCAAGTGGCCCACCTCGCGCTGACCCGGGAGCGCATTGGCGGGGTGCTCCGTGCGTACGCTAGAGTCATCCCTCGATCCGCGGACAACGATCGCGGACAGGCAGTCCCCTGTAGCTCAATTGGCAGAGCATTCGGCTGTTAACCGAAGGGTTGCTGGTTCGAGTCCAGCCGGGGGAGCCACCTCTTTGACCGTCGCACCGCTCATCCACCCGCGGCGGGTGCAGCCCAGACCACATTGAAGGTCCCTGTGGCTCTGCTGCCGGACCCCTGTCATGGCGGGGTTCCCGACCCCTGGCGTGGTTACGCTTTTTCCACACAGTCGATGGGGCGGACAGAACGAGGTTCTGCAACGGCGCCGACCCTGCGTCCATCGGTGAACCGATCGAGGAGAGGACGCGACATGCCGTTCAAAGCCAGGTTGGTGGCCGCGCTGATAGGGGCGGCGGCGTTGTTGGGCGCCGTCGGTGTGGACGTGGCGCAGGCGGGCACGTACCCGAAGGACGGCACCTATCACGTCGGCGGCGAGGGGGCGACAGCCGAACCGAAGCCGGACCCCACATCGCTGGAGACCGCATCGTTCTCACCGAACATGGACGACATGCCGGAGTTCTGCACCATTCCTTGGAGCACCGGCGGATGCGGGTGACACGGCCGGGTAGCCCGGCCGCCACACCTCAGGTACGGGCGGCCAGCAGCTTGTCGAGCTTGCCGAGCTGGGCCTTGTAGCCCCACTTCATGCCGAAGGCCGCCATCTTGGCCTTGGCGCCGATCTGGGTGATCGTGACGTGCAGTCGCACGGTGGTCGTCCCGTCGCGCTCCTCGAGGGTGATGTCGTTGGTGTGGTGGATGGTCGAGGTGTCCTCCTCGCCCTCGGTCCAGGACCGGGCGTCGTAGGACAACGCCGACGGCTCCTCGATGCGGGTGAAGGTGCCCGTCATGGGCCACCGGGTGCCCTGGTACTTGCCCATCTCCTCGCCGGCCTCCATCACCACGTGGATGCGGCCGCCGACGCGCAGATCCATCTCGCACTCGGGCACGAAGGTCTTCTCGGGACCCCACCACTGCCGCAGCATCTCCGGACGCGTCCAGGCGTCCCACACGACACCGACGGGGGCGCGGTAGTCGCGTTCGAGGTCGAGTTCCTTCGTCTTCTTCAACAGGCCGAACATGGTGGTCCTTTCGTCAGTGCTCGTGAGGGTCGTCGGTGATGGCTTCGAGGAACCTGCCCAACGAGTCGAGCCGGATGTTCCACAGCCGTTCGAACGACTCGACCCAGCGGCCGATCTCGGCGAACGGCTCCGCCTCGAGGTGGTAGATGCGTTGCCGGGCAAGCGCTTCCCCGGCGACGATCCCCGCTTCACCGAGCACCCGGAGGTGCTTGCTGGCCTGCGGCTGGCGGATGTCGAGCGTCTCGGCGATCTCGCCGACCGACAGGGGGCCGGCGCGCAACAACTCGACGATCCGTAGCCGGCTCGGCTCGGCAAGTGCCCCGAAGATCGTCGCCTGCACGAACTCAACGTAGGACGAAGGACGTATTCCTGTCAAGGAATACGTCTATGCACGCCAATGTGACCGGCGTGTGTGGTCGAGAATCGGTCCGGCGGCTACGGCACTCCCGGGCCTGTCGGCTTCTTGCCCTGCTGCTGGCGCGCGGCCTGGGCAAGCGCGTTGACGAGCGGGTTCGCCGCGAGCATCTGGCGGCGTTCCTCGTCGGACATCTCGTAGAACGCCCACACGCCCCACGCCGCCGGACGCACGTACAGCGTCACCGGCCTGCGCTGGCTCTGGAACACCGCCGGCACCGGGACGACGCGATCCAGCACAGCAGCGCTGGCCATCTCCTCGGCGAGCTTGTCCCGGTCGGCCGACTCGTCGAGTTCGTAGAGCAACGACTGGCCGCCGGCCTTGGGCGGGCCTTGCAGCGCGAGGAACCACGCCATCGGGTACTCCTTCTCTGTCGAGATGTTTCGTCACGACGCAGCGTAGGAGATCGGGCCCGCTGATCGTGAACTCCGTAAGCTCGCGGCATGCGGGTGACCGGAGCGACCGTTGCCGTGCTGGGCGGGTGTCTGCTCGCCGCCGGCTGCGGGTGGAGCCCGCCGAGCGCCCCGCCGCCCAAGCCCGACACCTGTGCGCCGACCGACGGCCCGGGCGCTGCCACCGTCCAGCGCGAGATCGTCACCCTCGCCCCCCGGGCCCGGGCGCGACGTGGACCGAGACGGGCAGCGGTCACGCGACGAACTGCCGGCTGTACTGGGTGCAGCTGAAGGGGCCCGGCAGCGCGCCCGACGTTCCGGCGCAGGTGTTGTTCTTCGACCGGCAGACCCCGCTGGGGCCCGCCACCCCCGAACCCCGGCCCTACGTCGCCGTCGTGAACTCGGGCGACGAGTTCGTCACCGTGCAGTACCTGTGGCGGCAGGGCGCCGATGCGCCGTGCTGCCCGACCGGAATCGGCACCGTACGGTTCCGGGTGGGCGACGGCGGCACGCTCGAGGCGGTCGACCCGATCCCGAACTCCTAGGCGGGTCCGGCGGTCATCAGCTCCTCGGGATCCATCATCGCCGCATAGCGGAGCTGCTCGGGGATCCCGAAGCCGTCCACCAGCGTCTCGGCGTAGGGCCGCAGCGTGCGGCACCGTTCGTTGATCCCGCGGGTGACCGCCTTGGCGCGTTCGGTCGACAGGAAGCGGTGCTCGATGAACCAGGCCTTGTCGTCCTCGATCACCGACAACGCGTAGAGGTCGCAGACCATACCGAGGATGCGGCGCGCCTCTTCGTCCTCGCACGCGTCGATGCCTGCGACGAACGCCTCGAGCACGATGCGGTCGATGTGGGCCTGCGCGGTGTGCAGCACGTGATCCTGCACCGAGTTGAACGCGTCGAACGCCGACATCTCCTTGGACTTCGACTGCAGCCGGCGGGCCACCGACGACAGCAGGTACTCCTCGCGGTCCTCGAACATCTGCACCTGGGTGCCGCGGTTGAACAGGCTGCCCTCTTCCTCGTTGTCCTGGCGCGTGTCGAGGATGGTCTGCATGATCGTCTCGGCCGCTGTGCGCTTCATCACCCGGGTGCCGACGGTGTTGGCGGCGAAGCGCACCCATCCGACCGGGCTCATGCTCTTGACGTCGTCGGCGTAGGCGGTCAGCAGTTCCTTGGCCACCAGTTGCGTCAGCACGTGGTTGTCACCCTCGAACGTGGTGAACACGTCGATGTCACCGCGCAACCCGATGAGCCGGTTCTCCGCCAGATACCCTGCGCCGCCGCAGGCTTCCCGGGCCTCCTGGATGGCCCGGCTGGCATGCCAGGTGTTGGACGCCTTCAGGCCCGCGGCCCTGGCCTCGAGCTCACGCTGCTCCTCGGCGTCGGGGTTGTCCGAGCTCTGCAGTTCGTGGCACTTGGCCACCAGTTCGTTCTGCGCGAACTGCAGCGCGTACGACCTCGCGATCAGCGGGAACAACCGGCGCTGGTGCACCAGGTAGTCCATGATGAGCACCTCTTTGTCGTCGCCGGGCGCCTCGAACTGCCTGCGCTGCAACGCATACCGGGTGGCGATGTCGAGTGCCACCCGCGCGGCCGCGGCACCGCTGCCACCCACCGTGACCCGCCCGCGGATCAGGGTGCCGAGCATCGTGAAGAAGCGGCGGTTGGGGTTGTCGATCGGCGACGAGTATGTGCCGTCCTCACTGACGTCGCCGTACTGGTTGAGCAGGTTCACCCGCGGTACGCGGACGTTGTCGAACACGATCCGGCCGTTGTCGACGCCGGGCAGGCCGCCCTTGTAGTCGCAGTCGGAGGTGGTCACCCCGGGCAGGTCGTTGCCGTCCTCGTCGCGGATCGGTACCAGCACGCAGTGCACGCCGTGGTGGACCGGATCGCCGTTCTCGTGGGTGATCAGCTGGGCGAAAACCGCTGCCATCCGGGCGGTCTGAGCCGCACCGCCGATGTAGTCCTTGCGCGCCGTCGGGGTGGGGGAGTTGACCACGAATTCCTGGGTGGAGGGGTCGTAGGTGGCGGTCGTCTCGAGCGACTGGACGTCGCTGCCGTGCCCGGTCTCGGTCATCGCGAAACAGCCGAGCAGTTCGCAGGAGATGATCTTGGGCACGTACTCCTCGTGGTGCCGTTCGGTGCCGAGGTTCTCCACGGCGCCGCCGAACAGGCCCCACTGCACGCCGGCCTTCACCATGAGTGACAGGTCCGACATCGCCAGCATCTCGATCTGGGTGATGGCGGCGCCGACGTCACCGTTGCCGCCGTGCTCCTTCTTGAACCCGTCCTCGGCCGCACCCTTCGCGGCCATGATCCGCAACTGCTCGGCCACCTTGGTGCGGGCGATCACGGTGTTGGGCGTGTAGTGCGGTTTGAAGATCTCCGTGGAGAGCTCCTCGCGCATTTGGTTCTTGACGTCGCGCCAGCGGCCGTCGAGCGAGTTGCGTAGATGCTCCGCAGTGGTGGTCATACCTGACGGTAACCCGTGGTCCGCGCGGGGAAACTGTGATGTGCGAAACCCAGGCTTACCTTGCTGGATACCGGGCACGGGCCGGGGTTGAATCGTGGGATGACCCAGCCTCAGTCGGCGTCACCCGGACCCGCACCATGGCGGCCGCACGACTTCGACCACCGGCACGGCGACGTCAGCGGCGGCTGGCTGCGCGCCGCCACGTTCGGCGCGATGGACGGCCTGGTGAGCAACACCGCGCTGATCGCAGGCGTCGGTGCTGCCGCGCACGCCCCGGCCGTGGTGCTCAGCGGGATGGCGGGCCTGGTCGCCGGCGCGTTCTCGATGGCGCTCGGTGAGTACACCTCGGTGCGGACGGCCAACGAGCAGATCGAGGCCGAGGTACGGGTGGAGAAGCGGGCGTTCCGCAGGCACCCGCAGGCCGAGCGGGCCGAGTTGACCGACATGCTGGTGACCATGGGGATGACGCCACAGACGGCCGACGCCGCGTCCGCGGAGATCCACCGCGACGAGAACCGGGCGATCAACTTCCATCTGGTGCAGGAACTCGGCGTCGACCCCAGGGAGAAGCCGTCACCCTATGTGGCAGCCCTCTCGTCGTTCTTCATGTTCGCGATCGGCGCGGTGGTGCCGCTGATCCCGTTCCTGTTGGGCTTCGAATCGCTTTGGGCCGGACTGGCTCTGGGCGGCGCTGGGCTGTTCCTGGCCGGCGGCGCCGCCGCCCGTTTCACCGGCAAGCCGGTCTGGTTCGCCTCGTCGCGGCAGTTCGTGCTCGGCGCGGTGGCGATCGCGGCCACCTATGCCGTCGGTTCGCTCATCGGCACGGTGGTCTGATCGTCGATGCTGCGTCGCCTCGCCGTCGCCGGCGTGCTGCTGCTCGGTGGGTGCAGCGCGGCCCCGCCGCCCGACGCACCGTCGGCATGGACCTACCTCGGTGGGTCGGAGGTGCACTCCGGCTTCTCGTTCGCGGGAACCGTCGTGGGTGGTCTCTCGGGCATCACCTACGACTCCGGCCGGGGGGTCTACTACGTCATCAGCGACGACCGCTCGGCGAAGAACCCGGCCAGGTTCTACACGGTGCGTATCCCGCTCTCCAACAACGGCTCCGACGAGGTGCAGTGGGTGTCGTCCACGGTGCTCAGGGATGCCGGCGGCGCACCGTTCGCCCCACTCGACGCCGAAGCGCGGCCCCCGGTGATCCCGCCCGACCCCGAGGGCATCGCCTTCGACGCGCGGCGCCAGCAGCTGTTCTGGACCAGTGAGGGTGCCCGTGACATCGAGAACGCATCGCGCCCACTGCTGTTGGATCCTTGGGTGCGGCTGGCCGGCCTCGACGGCGGCTACCGCGGGCACTACCCGTTGCCGCCCGGGCTGGCGATGTCGGCGCAGCCGTCGGGCCCGCGTGCGAACGCGACGCTGGAAGGCCTCACGCTCACCCCCGACGGCACGGCCCTGTTCGCCGGCATGGAGGGGCCGGTCTTCGCCGACGGCGAACCGCCGACCGCGTCGCACGGGGCGCTCACGCGAATCACCCGCTACGACACGGCAACCGGCGAGCCGACCGCGCAGTACGCCTACCCGGTCGACCCCGTCACCGCGGGCCGTGACGGCGACAACGGGCTGTCCGACCTCGTCGCCCTCGACGCCGACACGTTCCTGGTGGTGGAACGCGGCTACGGCGACAGGGTTTCCGCGCGTATCTACCGGGCGAGCACGGCGGGCGCCGACGACATCCTCGGGAAATCCTCGCTGGGCGCCGATCCTCCGGTCGCGGCGATGACGAAGGAACTCGTCGTCGACCTGACGGCGGCACCGGGTATCGGGCACCTCGACAATGTCGAGGGAATCACGCTCGGCCCCATGCTCTCCGACGGCCGCCAGAGCGTGGTGCTGGTCACCGACGACAACTTCTCGCCGCGTCAGGTGACGCAGTTCCACGTCTTCGCGATGTGAACCTTCGGTCAGTCGGTGGTCTTGCGGGCGGGCGCGGCCGCGTCGGCGAGCAGGCGGCGCAACACCACGACGGCGTCGGCCAGCGTCTCCCGCTCCGACTCCTCGAGCCGTTCGAGATACGGGTCGAAGGCGGCCCCGCGGTCGGCACGCACCTGCTTGAGGGTCTGCACGCCCGCCGGGGTGATGCGGATCAGCACCGCGCGCGCATCGCCGGGGTCGACGGTGCGTGTCACCAAGCCGGCGTCCTCGAGGCGGCGCACCTGCGTCGTCATCGTGGGCTGTGAGCAGTGGTCGAGTGCGGCCAGATCGGAGATACGGGCCTCGCCCTGGTCTTCGATCATGGACAGCAGCCGCCCCTGTGCGACGGGCAGCGGCAGCCGCACCCGCTGCGTGGCGAGCCGGTTGATCCGGGCGACGACGGACAGCAGGTCGGAGCCCAGCGTCGGCCCGACCGACTCGTGTGCGGAGCCGGTCTGCTCACGGGGGGCGCCGACGTCCTCGGTGGCGGGAGGCGGAGTCATGGGCCCATGATACATAGGATCACTATGTAGGTGGCGTAATGTGCTGTCTCACACGCCGCCACCTGCCGGGGAAGGACCGCCCGGGCCCGACTGGCAGAATCGTGAGATGACCGTGACCCAGCCGCCGAGGCAGCCTCGACGCGCCGGATCGCTGCAACCCGGAGATCTCGCCCAGGCCGCCGTGATGGCGGCGCTGTGCGCGGCCACCGCCATCATCGCCGTCGTGGTGCCCTTCGCCGCGGCACTGTCGCTGCTCGGCAGCGTGCCGATGGGCGTGCTCGCCTACCGTTACCGGCTCCGGGTGCTGGTCACGGCCACCGTCGCGGGTGGGCTGATCGCCTTCCTGATCGCCGGGATGGGCGGGATGATGACCGTCATCGACTGCGCCTACATCGGCGGTCTGACGGGGATCATCAAGCGTCGCGGCCGCGGCACCCCCACGGTGATCGTCGCCGGACTCGCCGCAGGCGCCGTGTTCGGCGCGGCGTCCGTCCTGGCGCTGACCGTGCTGTCGCGGCTGCGCAACCTGATATTCGACACGATGACCGCCAACATCAACGGGCTGGCCGCGATCATCGCGCGCATCCCCGACTTCTGGGGTCTGGTGCCCGAGACCCAGCCGGCCGCCGACGCGCTCAAGCGCGGATTCGCCACGGCGCTGCAGTACTGGCAGTTCCTGATCGGCGGCTTCGGCGTGCTCAGCATCCTGTTCGTCACGCTGGTCGGCTGGTGGGCGCTGTCGAAGGTGATCGACCGCCTGATGGGTGTGCCCGACGTGCACAAGCTCGAGGCCGGCGGCGAGGGCGGCCCGGTCGCGCCGGTGCCGGCCCGGCTGACCGACGTGCGCTTCCGGTACCCGGGCGCCGATCACGACGCGCTGGGCCCGGTGTCACTGACGGTCGAGCCCGGCGAGCACCTCGCCATCACCGGGGCCAACGGATCGGGCAAGACCACGCTGATGCTGGTCCTCGCCGGCCGTGAGCCCACCGGCGGCACCGTGGACCGGCCGGGCGCGGTGGGCCTGGGTCGGCCGGGCGGGACCGCGGTGATCATGCAGCATCCGGAGAGCCAGATCCTGGGCACCAGGGTGGCCGACGACGTGGTGTTCGGCCTGCCGCCCGGAACGACCACCGACGTCGAGCGGCTGCTGGCCGAGGTGGGCCTCGACGGCCTCGCCGAGCGCGACACAGGCGGCCTGTCCGGCGGCGAACTGCAGCGACTGGCCGTCGCGGCGGCGCTGGCCCGCGAGCCGAGGCTGCTCATCGCCGACGAGGTCACCAGCATGGTCGACCAGCAGGGCCGGGAGTCGCTGCTCGCGGTGCTGTCCGGGCTGACCGGTCGCCACGAGATGTCGCTGGTGCACATCACGCACTACAACGACGAAGCGGATTCGGCCGATCGCGTCGTCAACCTGACCGGCAACGGCGGCGATGCGGACAACATGCCCATGGTGGAGACGGCCGAGGCGCCACCGCCGTCGGCGGACATCGGCCACCGCGACGGCGCCCCCGTGCTGGAGCTGATCGACGTCGGTCACGAGTACGGCAGCGGAACGCCATGGGCGTCCACGGCGCTGCGCGACGTCAACGTGGCCGTGCACGAGGGCGACGGCATGCTCATCCACGGGCTGAACGGCTCGGGCAAGTCCACCCTCGCCTGGATCATGGCCGGGCTGACGGTCCCGACCACCGGGCAGGCGTTGCTCGACGGCGAACCGGTGTCCGAGCACGTCGGGGCGGTGGCGTTCTCGTTCCAGTCCGCGCGGCTACAGCTGCTGCGCAGTCAGGTCGACGCCGAGATCGCCACGGCGGCAGGGTTCTCCCCGCGCGATCACGATCGTGTGCACCGTGCACTTGCCGCCGTCGGCCTCGATCCCGCGCTGGCCGCCCGGCGTATCGACCAGCTCAGCGGCGGCCAGGCCCGCCGGGTGGTGCTCGCCGGGCTGCTCGCCCGGTCGCCCCGTGCGCTCATCCTCGACGAGCCGCTGGCCGGGCTGGACGCCGCCAGTGCCCGCGGTCTGCTGAGGTTGCTCGTCGACCTGCGCCGCAACAACGGCCTGACCGTGGTGGTGATCTCGCACGACTTCTCGGGACTCGAGGAGCTGTGCCCGCGCACACTCAACCTGCAGGACGGCGCGCTCGCGCCGGCGCCGACGACCGCGGGCGGTGTGTCGTGACCGCACCGAATCGCAAGCAGCGCAGACCGGTCGTCCTGCTCCGCCCCGTGCCGGGCAATTCGGTCATCCACGACCTGTGGGCGGGCACCAAGCTGCTCGTGGTCGCCGCCATCGGGTTGCTGCTCACCTTCTATCCGGGCTGGGCGCCGATCGCGGCGGTCGGCGTACTCGTCGTCGCGGGGGCGAAACTGGCCCGGGTGCCGCGCGGGGCGCTGCCGTCGATTCCGTACTGGCTGTGGATCCTGCTGTTCTTCGGGGGGCTGACCGCCACTTTCGCCGGCGGCAGCCCGGTGATCGACCTCGGGTCGGTGGACGTCGGGCTCGGCGGGCTCTTCAACTTCCTGCGGATCACCGCGCTGTCGATCGTGCTGCTCGGCCTCGGGGCGATGGTGTCGTGGACCACCAATGTCGCCGACATCGCGCCCGCGGTCGCGACGCTCGGGCGGCCGCTTCGGGTGCTGCGTGTGCCGGTCGACGACTGGGCGGTCGCGATCGCGATGTCACTGCGGGCGTTCCCGATGCTGATCGACGAGTTCCGCATCCTGTACGCGGCGCGCCGCCTGCGGCCCCGCCAGCAGCTGCCCACCCGGCGGGCACGCCGGCGGCGCTGGCTCATCGAGGTGATCGACCTGCTGGCGGCCACCATCACCGTCGCGCTGCGGCGTGCCGACGAGATGGGCGACGCGATCACCGCCCGCGGCGGGGCGGGACAGATCTCGGCCGCGCCGTCGCGGCCCGCACGTCGCGACGCGATCGCGTTCGCGGTGGTGCTCGTCGTGTGCGGGGCGGCGCTGGCACTCGAACTCACGGTGCTCGGCAGCAGCAGCTACAAGGCGTCCTGACCCGGCTCAGCGACGGGCTGCGGCGTTGGCCGCGGCCTGGGCGTCGGCCAGGCTGTGCGCGACATCGGCACGGCCCAGGAACATCTCGTCGAAGTACGGCTTGATCGCCTGGTAGCCCGCGGCGAAGCCGTCGCCGCCGGGCGCCGGGATCCGCGGGCCGCGCAGCACCCGGAAGAACGGCGAGACGTCGACCCCGCGTGAGCGCCAGTGGTTGAAGTACACCGGTTGCGCGGCCAGCACGGCGGGTATCGCCGCACCTCGCGCGCCGAGGAACTCGTTACCCCGCTTGCTGCCCATCCAGGCCAGCACCTGCCGAACCGCCTCCGGATGCTCGGTCGCCGAATTGCCCGCAGCCGCAATCCCGTTGGTCACACTGACGCGGCCCTTCGGCCCCTCGGGCAGCATCACCACACCCCAGGGGAAGCGGGCCTGCTCGGCGATGGCGGCCAGGTTGTAGGTGCCGGACTGGAACATCGCCATCCGACCCTGCAGGAACTGGTTGCGGGAGAAATCGCCGTTGTCGTTGGTGTCCGACGCGGGCGGCGCCACGTGGTCGTCGTTGATCAAGCCGACCAGGTACTCGAATGCCTCCACCGCCTGCGGGTTGTAGAAGGCGAAGCGGTCACCGACGGTGAACACGCCGCCGGCCGAGCCGATGTAGTTCAGGTAGATGCCCTGCAGGTCGTTGGCGGCGTTGTAACCCCACTGCCGGATGCGGCCCGGGTCGAAACCGGGTGTGCCGGCACGACGGCCACGATCGTCGACGGTCAGGCGGCTCAGCAGCGCGCGCAGCGTGTCGTCCGGTCCGGGGGACCAGCGCATGGTCACCAGATCGATCAGCTCGACGCCTGCCGCGGCGACGAGGTCGGCGTTGAAGAACACTGCGATCCCGCCGTCGGTCAGCTGCGGCACCCCCCACAGGGTGTCACCGCGGGTGAACTGGTTGACCACCGACGGCTCCCAGGAGCGCACCGCGCGCGGGCCCAGCGCTTCGCCGATGTCGACGAGCCTGCCACTGTCCGCGTACTCGGCGAAGTAGGCGTTGGACAGCCAGAAGATGTCGGCCGCACCGCCGCCGGCCACGTCGGTGCGCAACGTGTCGAAGTACGTCGAGTACGCGACCACGTCCACCTGTACGTCGATGTCGCGATGTTCGCGTCCGAACTCGGCGAACGACTCGCGATAGGCCGCGGCCACCCGGTCGTCCCAGACCCGCACGGTGACCACGGTGCGGCCGTCGGTTCCGGTGGCCCGGCCGAGCAGCATCGCGGCCACCAGCAGCAGCGCCATCACTGCGGCCAGCCCGGCGACGGCGAGCGTCGAGATGCGCGGCCTCACTTGATCCCCGTCACCACGAGCGAGCGGGTGATGTGCCGCGACAGCGCCACGAAGAGCACGATCAGCGGAACGATCGCGACCGTCGTCGCCGCCATCACCAGCGTCCACTGCGCGTCGTAGCGGGTCTGCAGCGCGGCCGTCGCGACGGTGATCACCCGCCACTTCTCGCCGCTGGTGATCACCAGCGGCCACAGGAAGTTGTTCCACTGCGACACCACGGTGATCAGGCCGAGCGTCACCAGGATCGGCCGGCTGGCCGGCACCACCACGTGCACGATGATGTCGAGAGTGTGGGCGCCGTCCAGCCGTGCGGCGTTGATCAGGTCGGCCGGGATGGCGCGGAAGTGCTCGCGCAGCAGGAAGATGGCGTAGGGCGAACCGAACATGAACGGCAGCACCAGCGCCCAGAAGGTGTTGCGCAGCCCGGCCTCGGCCATCATCAGGTAGAGCGGCACCACCGTGGCCGTCGCAGGCACCATCAGCGTGGCGACGTACACCCAGAACAGCGCGTCACGGCCCGGGAAGTCCAGTCGCGCGAACGCGTACGCGGCCAGCACCGAGAAGCTGAGCTGGCCGAGCAGGATCACCGCCGTGGACAGCGCGGTCACCACGATGGCGCGACCGAATCCGGCGTCGCCCAGGCTCAGATAGTTCTGCAGCGTCGGCGGCGTGGGCAGTGACAGCGGCGCCTCGGTGTTGAACTGCTCCGCCGAGGTGAACGACGTCATCAGGCCGAGCACGAACGGCGTCAGGGTGATCAGGGCGCCGAGGGCCAGGGCGGGATAGATGACCACCCCCGAGGCGGCGCGGCTACGCGAGGTCATAGGTGATCCGCCGGCGGAAGTACTGCTGCTGGACCAGCGTGACGCCGATCAGCACCACGAAGAGCACCACGGCCATCACGGCGGCGCGGCCGACCGCTGCGGCGCCGAACGCCTCGGCGTAGATGCGGTGGGCCACCAGGTCGGTGCGGCCCTGCGGGCCACCCCCGGTGAGCGCATACACCGTGTCGAAAACCTGCGCAGCGCTGATGATCCCGGTGACAAGCACGAAGAACGTGGTCGGCCGCAGCATCGGCAGGGTGATGTGGCGGAAGCGCTGCCAGCCGCCGGCGCCGTCGGTGCGGGCGGCGTTGTGCACGTCGGTCGGGATGTTCGAGATGCCGGCGAGGAAGAACAACGTCACGTAGCCGACGTTCGTCCAGACCGTCACCGCCGACACCACGGGCAGCGCCAGGCCGGGATCGGTGAGCCACTCGATGTTGCGGCCCAACGCGGTGCTGACCGCGCCGTCGGTCGGCGCCAGGATCCAGCGCCAGAGCACGGCGATCGCCAGCGGCGAACAGATCCACGGCAGCACGTAGAGCGTCCGGAAGAAGCCGGTGCCGGGCAGGCCGCGCGACAGCACCGCGGCGGCCAGTAAGCCGAGCAGGGTCTGCGCGGGCACCACGATCGCGATGAACAGCGCGGTGACCACCAGCGACGTGGCGAACGAGGCATCGGTCAGCACCGCGCCCCAATTACTCAGTCCGACAAACTCGATCGGGCCCAGCAGATCCCACCGGTACAGGCTGAGCCACAGCACCACCAGCATGGGCAGCAGCAGGAAGGTGAGCACGCCGAACAGGCTGGGTGCGAGCAGGGTGTAGCCCAGCGCCGCCGTCCGCACCCGCCGGCTCTGGACCCCGGGTCGCTCCGCTCCTGCCCGCCGGTACGCCACCGAGCCATTAAAGCGGGCCGATGACACCGCCACTACGGTAGATGCCGTGACAGCGCCCCGACACGTCGATGCCGACTTCCTGTCGCTGCCCCGCCATCAGCTCGCCGACGCCGCACTGTCGGCCGCGGTGGCGGCCGGAGCCGACCACGCCGACCTGCGGATACACCGCATCACCACCGAGCTGGTGCAACTGCGCGACGGCGAGCTGGAGTCCGCCGTCGTGGACCGGGAGATCGGCCTGGCCGTGCGGGTGATCGTCGACGGCACGTGGGGCTTCGCCTCCCACGCCGAACTCGATCCCGCGGTCGCTGCCGACACCGCCCGCCGGGCCGTCGCGGTTGCGCGCACGCTCGCGCCGCTCAACGCCGACCGCGTCGAGCTTGCAGCCGAACCCGTCTACCGCGATGTGAGCTGGGTGTCGGACTACCGGATCGATCCCTTCGCGGTGCCGCTGGCCGACAAGATCGGTGTGCTCGACGAGTATTCCGGCCGCTTGCTGGCCGCGGACGGCGTCGACCACGCGTCGGCCCACCTGTACGCCGCCAAGGAGCAGACCTTCTACGCCGACACCTACGGATCGTCGATCACCCAGCAGCGGGTCCGGGTGCAGTCGTCGCTCGACGCGGTCACCGTCGACGCGTCGGCCGGCGGGTTCGACACGATGCGCACCCTGGCCCCGCCGACCGGCCGCGGCTGGGAGGCGGTCGCCGGGGACGAGATCTGGGACTGGACCGGAGAGCTCGCGCAGCTGCCGTCCCTGCTGGCGGAGAAGGCGAAGGCGCCGAGCGTCACGGCCGGGCCGACCGATCTGGTGATCGACCCGAGCAACCTGTGGCTGACGATCCACGAGTCGATCGGCCACGCCACCGAGTACGACCGGGCGATCGGTTACGAAGCGGCCTACGCGGGCACGTCCTTCGCGACGCCCGACAAGCTCGGCGTCATGCGGTACGGGTCGCCGGTGATGAACGTGACCGCCGACCGCACCGTCGCCCACGGGCTGGCCACCATCGGTTACGACGACGAGGGTGTGCAGGCGCAGAGCTGGGACCTGGTGCGCGACGGCGTCTTCGTCGGATACCAGCTCGACCGCGTGTTCGCCCCGCGGTTGGGCGTGGACCGGTCGAACGGCTGCTCGTACGCGGATTCGCCGCACCATGTGCCGATTCAGCGGATGGCCAACGTCTCGCTGGCGCCCGCGGCGGAGGACGTCGGCACCGAGGAACTCATCGGCCGGGTCGCCGACGGCATCTACATCGTCGGTGACAAGAGCTGGTCGATCGACATGCAGCGGTACAACTTCCAGTTCACCGGGCAGCGGTTCTTCCGCATCCGCGACGGCCGCCTCGACGGCCAATTGCGCGACGTCGCCTACCAGTCGACGACCACCGACTTCTGGGGCTCGCTGGAAGCCGTGGGCGGGCCGTCCACGTGGCGGCTCGGCGGGGCGTTCAACTGCGGCAAGGCGCAGCCCGGGCAGGTCGCCGCGGTCAGTCACGGCTGCCCGTCGGCGCTGTTCCGGGGTGTCAATGTGCTGAACACCCGGGACGAGGCCTCTCGATGATCAGTCCGCAGCAGGTGGTGGACACGGTGCTCGCGACCGCGGCGCAGCGCGGACGGGCCGACGAGACGATGGTGCTGGTGACGGACCGCTCCGACACGGCACTGCGGTGGGCGGGCAACTCGATGACCACCAACGGTGACAGCACCAGCCGTCGCATCACCGTCATTTCGATTGTCCGGCAGGGCAACCGGGCCCATGTCGGCTCGGTGAGTTCCAGCGAGGTGGACCCGGCGGCGATTCCGGCGCTGGTCGCCGCCTCCCAGGACGCCGCGGCGTCGGCGCCCGAGGCGCGAGACAGCGCCCCACCGCTGCCAGGGGGCGAGCAGCCGGGGGACTGGGACACCCCGGTGCCGGAGACGGGCGCAGAGGTGTTCGCCGGGGTGGCGGGCACGCTGGCGCGCGGGTTCCGGGGCGCCGACCAGCTGTACGGTTATGCCCGCCACATCGTCGAGACGACGTTCGTCGCGACGTCGACGGGGCTGCGCAGGCGCTACACGCAGCCGACGGGATCGGTGGAGATCAACGCCAAACGAGGCACCGCCAGCGCCTGGGCGGGGACGGGTACGCCCGACTTCGTCAACGTGACAACCGATTCCCTGCTCGAAGAGGTGGATCTCCGGTTGGGCTGGGCCGATCGCACCGTCGAGCTGCCCGCCGGGCGGTACGAGACGATCATGCCGCCGTCGACCGTCGCCGACATGATGATCTACCTGGGCTGGACGATGGACGGACGTGGCGCGCAGGAGGGTCGAACCGCACTGTCCGCGCCCGGTGGGGGAACCCGGTTGGGGGAGAGGCTCACCGATCTGCCGCTCACGCTGTACTCGGACCCGTCGGCGCCGGGCCTGGCGTGCACACCGTTCGTGGCGGTCGGCAGTTCCTCGGAGCGGATGTCGGTCTTCGACAACGGGATGGAGATCGACCGGGTGGACTGGATCCGCGACGGCACGGTCAGCGCGCTCGCCTACCCGCGGGCGGCGGCCGCCGAGTTCGGGGCGCCGGTCGCCGTGCCGGCGGGCAATCTGCTGATGACCGGTGGCGACACCGACCTGGCCGACATGATCGCCGGCACCGAACGAGGGCTGCTGCTCACCACGCTGTGGTACATGCGTGAGGTGGATCCGACCGTGCTGCTGCTGACGGGCCTCACCCGCGACGGCGTGTACCTGATCGAGGACGGCGAGGTGACCGCGGCCGTCAACAACTTCCGATTCAACGAGAGCCCGCTGGACCTGTTGCGGCGGGCCACCGAGGCCGGGGTCAGCGAGGTGACGCTGCCGCGCGAATGGGGTGACTGGGCGACGAGGGCGGCCATGCCGACCCTGCGAATTCCCGACTTCCACATGTCGTCGGTCAGTCAGGCGCAATAATTCGACGATGCAGGACGGTGAGCTCTTCGGGGTGTTGGGTCGTCTGGTCGGTCTGTCGTCGGGGGATCTGCGTCTCGACGCCGTGATCCGCCTGACGTGCGGCCGGGCGCTGAAGCTCAAACCGCTGCCATGCCAGGTCGATCTGTTCGACGGCAAATCCGAATGCGAGTCGGTGGTGGCGGCGTTCGCGGAGCAGTTCGCGACCGACGTGTCGGGGATCGGCGACGGTCAGCGCAAGATGCTGCTGTCGGCAGCGGGGGACCGCGCCCTGCGCATCGTGACGGCGACCTTCATCGCCGACTTCCTGCCGAGGGTGTGGGCGGGGTTCGAGGCGCTGGGCATGGGCAGACCCGGCAACGGACCCGAGGTGGCGTGGGACCCCGACACCGACCCGGCGCAGGTGCTGCTCGCGGAGTTCGTGCCGGCGGTGGCGCGGCTGCGCAAGCTCGATCCGGTGACGACGGAGGTGGTGCGGTTGCGCGGGGCGACGCAGCACAACTGTCGGCTGTGCAAGTCGTTGCGCGAGGAGAAGGCGCTCGACGCCGGCGGGTCGGAGGAGCTGTACGGCGACATCGAGCGCTACGAGTCCTCTTCGCGGCTCACCAATCGGCACAAGGCGGCGCTGCGCTATGTCGACGCGCTGCTGTGGACACCGTCGGACATCGATGCACAGGTGGCCCGTGGGGTGCGCAAGAACTTCTCCGAGTCCGAGGCGGCCGAGCTCACCCTCGATGTGATGCGCAATGCGGCCAACAAGATCGCCGTCGCACTGGGCGCCGATGCGGCGCGCGTCGAATCGGGCACGGAGCGGTACCTGGTCGACGAAGATGGTCAGACGGTGTTCGCCTGAAGGCCGGCACGGGAGGGTGGTCACATGAGCTCCGAACACGCGACAGAGCAGGTGGCGCTGGAGCAGATCCAGGAGGGCGACACGATCCTGGACACCGGCTCAGGCAATTGGATCACCATCGTCAGCACGGACAGTGGCACGACGACTGTCCCGCATCCGGGCGCTCCGGACACCGCCGAGGACTACCGCATCTATCACGGCGACCACGGCGAGGTGATCGATTCCCGGACGCTGCAGGGTCTGGTCAGTCGCCAGGTGAGGGAGTGATCGGCCGGTAGGCGAGCGGGATACCACCGCGTCGCCCGGGATGGGTGCAGGCGCTACTGTCGAGGTCGCCATGACAGGGGGCGGTAGCTCAGTCGGTTAGAGCCGCGGACTCATAATCCGTAGGTCGCGGGTTCGAGCCCCGCCCGCCCCACCAGATCTCGATCTCGGCTTCGTCACTTCGCGGCGGGCACGGCACGGCCCAGAGTGGAGATCCGGGTGTACGTCGCACTGGACCGGATGAGGACCCGGCTCTCGGCGTCGAGCACCGCGCACTCCGCACTGAGAAGGGTGCGACCGTTGTGGACCATCTCGGCTTCCGCGCGCAGCGGACCTCCGTGCGGCTGCCGGTAGTACCGGACGTGCATGTCCGTCGTCACGGTGATCTCGGACGAATAGTCGTAGCAGCCGACGAGGCAGGTCGCGCAGGCGGCGTCTGCCAGTGTCGCGAGCATTCCTCCGTGCACACTGCCGTCGAAGAAGCCGCGCACCTCCTCGGTCAGCGGCATCGAGACGACGGCGTGGCCCGGTTTGTGCTCGACGACGGTCATCTGCAGCTGCTTGTGCACAGGAGAACGGTGCAGTTGTTCGTCATCGAAAGCGATCATGTGGTCACTGCCTCACTACACCGGAGTGAACTCGAGGTGCACTTCTTTGAGGCGCCGGAACAGGAAGGTGCGGTCCCACTCGAGCCGACGATCACCCGGAGGACCGTGGTGGGCTTCGGAGAGCCGGATGTCGGCCATCCTGTCGAGCATCCGTGCCAGGCTCACCCGTACTTCGGCGCGTGCGATCGGGGCGCCAGGGCAGGTGTGGACACCGCGGCCGAATGCGATGTGGTGCAGTATGTTCGGGCGGTCGAGGCGGAATTCGTCGGGATCGTCGAACCGTTGTGGATCACGATTGGCCGCACCGTTCATCACGAGGACGCTGGTGCCGGCCGGCACATCGACGTCGCCGATTCTGGTGGGGCGCCGCGCCATGCGGAAGTTCGACTTGATCGGGCTCTCGAACCGCAGCATCTCCTCGATGAAGGGGGAGATCTTCGAGTGGTCCGCACGCAGCTGGTCTTGGAGGTCCGGTCGTTCCGCCAGCATCAGCACCGCGAGACTCAGCAGGTCGATCGTCGTGCCGTGACCGGCGGCGTACATGAACGTGGCAACGCGGGCCACGTCTATCGCGTCCGGCGTCGAACCGTCCGGATACTTCGCCGAGGCGAGCTCGGTGAGGACATCGTCGCGCGGTTCTCGCCGCCGGGCCTCGACGTACTCGACGAACCACTCCTCCTTCACGCCGACGAAGCCGCTGCGTTCCCCTTCGAGTCTGCTGGCTGTGGCTGCGCGGCGGAAGCGCTCACGATCGGCCTCGGGGACACCGAGCAGGTCGGTGATCGCGTCGAGCGTGAACGGGAAGTTGTAGTCGAGGACGATTTCGCAGCTGCCGTTCGCGGCGAAGCTGTCGATCTGCTCGTCGGCGAGACGCCACAGGAAGTCCTCGTTGTTCTTGAGCCGCTTCGGCGTGAACAACCGGCTCAACAACGACCGGTGCGCAGTGTGGCGGGGCGGATCGAAGGTGATGAAGTAATCGCCGAATGTGATCCGCCCGCGGTGCTTTTCGATCACGTCCGAGATGTCGTCACTGTGTGGTTCGACCGGAATCCCCGACCACGGGCCACTGACGATGTTGCAGACGGACAGGGCCTTCTCGGTGTCGCGTTGCACCGCGACGGCCTCGTCGTAACCCGACACCATCACCACACCGTGGGCCGGTTCGCGCCACACCGGGCAGCGCCGGATCGCGTCGTAGTACTCGTACGGGTCGTCGACGAGCGACTTGTCCGTGAAGAAGTCGCGGTTCTCCGGTCCGCTCACTTCGCCTCCATCGCGTTGCAAGACGCCCTGTGTTCGCTGGGGTTACAGACGGCTGGCGTTCCGCGGTTCCGCCAGGCCGGCCTCGTTCACCTCGGCGTACAGGTCATTGGTGCGCTCCTGTTCTGCCGCAAGCTTTTCAAGGGCTGTCACTGCGCGCCTTAGCAGTTCGTAGGATTCCTCGACCGAAACCTTCCAGTCGTTGATGCTCGGTATCAAGCCCATCCGGATTCCCTCCATCGCGACGCGAGACATCCCGCCGTCGTCTGACCAGCGTTTGCTGATAGCGTACGCCCGCAACTCGCGAATGACCCCGGCTTGCGACGAGCACATGCACCGCTCTTCGCCAATTCAAATGATGAGTCGGAGGCGCGTCGATGCCGTCCTCTGTCCCGGCGTCACGTCGTCACATCGCGCTCGACGTATCCGTAGACGCCGCACGCAGCCAGCAGCGCGCCGGTGAGCAGGAGGGCGGCGCCGCCCGCCCACTCAGGCGGTGCCGCGGGTACAGCGCTGACGTGGGCCCACGGCGACAGGTCGGCAACCCATTTCGGTGCGTTCAGTGCCGGCGCGATCGCATTGATCAGGAATCCGCCCACGATCGGCAGTGCGCCGATCGCGCCGGTGGCCGACGGGAGCCAGCCGATGCCCACGGCTCCGGCTCCCGCCGCGAGCAGGGCCACGGGGAGGGAATTCGTTGCACCCGCAAGGGAATCGGCGAGCCGCAACGGGGCGCCGGTGATCTTGGCGCCGCCCCACATGGCGACCGCGGCCGAGCAGTGCAGGAACACCACCCCACCGGCCGTGACCGCGAGTTCGGTGGACACCGGCCGAACGCGCGAGACCGGCTGGGCGAGGAGCAGCGTCCATCGACCGGCCTTCTCGTCGGTGACCATCGTCGCCATGCGCAGGGCGGCGTAGAGGCCGGTGGGGACGGGGAGCATGCTGAACAGCGGCGCACTGAAGGCGTTCACCGAGTCGAGGCCGGTCACTCCCGCGGCTGCGGCGAGCTCTTCGAACCGTGGGTTCGTCTGGAAGTACTGCAGGACCGAGGTGAGCATCGCGCCTGCCATCAGGAATCCCGCGGCGATGCCCGCCGCCCAGCCGAGCGTCGTCCGCGCGGTGCGGCGGATCGCGAATCCGTGGATGCTGTGCAGCAACCGGGTTCGCGGAGGGCGGTCGTCCGATACCGGCACGATGCCCGCGCCCAGGTCGCGGTGGCGCGCCGCGATGACGGCCGCGCCGCCCAGCGCGATCGGGAACAATCCCATCACCGCCAGCGGGATCATTCGGTTCTCGGCGTACGGCGCGGAGCGTGCCGCCAAGCCGAACGGTGTCGCCCAGGCCAACCATGCCAGTCGAGGTGAGCTGTCGGCGATCATCCGCAGCGCCAGGCCGGCGCCGATGGCCCCGACCGTCAGTCCCGTGGCGGCGGATCGACTCGGCATCACCTGTGCGGCGAGTAGACCTGTGGTCGCAGAAGTCAGAGCGACGCCCGTGATCCCGGCGGCGTGGATCACCGCCCCGACCGGGGCGGTGCGGCCCGCCAGCAGGCCCGCTGCGACGGCGCCGCCGATCATCGTCGAGGATCCGGCGAGGGCGATCAGGTGACGGATGACCACGTCGGCCACCCCCAGCCGTCCACCGAGGAGGAGATTCCACCGACCCGCATCCTCTTCGCCGCGGGTTTCACGGGTGGCGGCGAGGCCGCTCCAGATGCTCGCCAGAGCCAGGGCGGCGGTGCCGGTGCGCCACACGGTGAAGCCGCCGGGGTCGTCGAGTGCGACCGGAGGCCCCAGCAGGACCCGTTCGATGGGGTTCCCGGCGAGGTCCTGGAAACCCGCCTCGTCCAGTGACCTGCGGATCGCCTCGTATTGGCCGGCAAACAGGGCCGACACAGCTCCGCAGGTCATGGCGGCCGCGGCGGCGCCGCGGCGAAGCCGGCGCATCGCGAGCCGGCGCAC
>NZ_JAUMSQ010000151.1:0-12181 GCF_030519285.1 Mycolicibacterium arseniciresistens | reverse complement strand
GTGGACGACGCGGCCCGGCCTGCCCCTGCCCGGCCGTCCGGCGCCGCTGCACCCCAACGCCGCGGGGATGCGCGCGGTCGCCGATCTGGTGCTCGACGCGCTGCGCTGACCCGCCGAATTCGTGCATCCGCGGGTGCGGAGCGCATGCGACGATGATCGTCGACGGCCGTGCGACGGCCGCAGCTACCGGAGAACCCGAGGACGTGACGATGACTTCACCGCTGGGCGTCGACCCGAAGGTCCTGCGCGAGCAGGCCGCCAGGATGCACGAGTTCGCCGATCAGCGCGCCGAGCACGTCTCGAACGTCGTGCGGATCGCCTCCACGTTCACCGGGGCGTGGACCGGCCAGGGCGGGGACGCGGTGCAGAAGGCGCTGGAGAGCTACGTGCAGGAGGCGTCAGACACCCGGCGCGAAGAGATGGAGATCGCCGACGCGCTCATCCAGGCCGCCAATCAGTACGACCAGACCGACGCCGACGCGGCCGGCGGCCTTTCCGGCCAGATGGGCATCTGAGAGGACTCGCGATGACCGACATCGTCCTGAAATTCAACGAGGCCCAGCAAGCCGTCGACGAGCTGAACGCCGAAGCCGCCAAGCTCGAGGAGCTGACGGCCGAGGAAGGCGCCCTGGTCGACCAGATCGCGGGCAGCGAGTGGACCGGCTCCGGCGAAGGGTCCTGGGAGCAGCGTCAGCGTGAGTGGCAGAAGGAGTCCGTCGAGGAGTCCGCGGCGCTGAGGCGCCTGGTGCAGGCGGTCGAGGCGGCGCACGGCCTGATGAAGGACACCGAGACCCAGGTGTCCGGCCTCTTCAACTGACCCCCGACCCGCGACGCGTGACGGCCACTCGGTCGCAACGGGTTTGCCTGGGCACTCGGTGCGAGCGGCTAACGTGTGTGCCATGGGGCGCAGAACATCGGCCGTGCTGACGGCGCTGGTCGTCACCGCGGCGTTGGGCGGCTGCGGCCGCGATTCCGAACCGGAGTCGCCACCGGCGACACAGGAGGCGTCGCAGGCCGCGACGGAGTTCGCCGACCAGCTGCGGGCGCGGGTGTCGGTCGACGCGATGATGGGTCACCTGGAGAAGCTGCAGCAGATCGCGGACGACCACGGCGGCAACCGGGCACTGGGCACCCCCGGATATGACGCCAGCGTGGACTATGTCGCTGATGCGTTGCGCGACAAGGGATTCGACGTCCAGGCGAACGAATTCGAGGTGAAACTGCCGTTCGCCGAGGAGCCGGAACTGCGCGTGAGCGGCCGGACGGTGCCGGCCCGCCCCCTCGAGTTCACCATCGGCACGCCGCCCCTGGGGGTGACCGGACCGCTGGTGGCCGCCCGCGTCGAGGACTCGCCGGGGTGCACCGCCGAGGACTACGACGGGTTACCGGTGCGCGGCGCCGTCGTGCTCGTCGACCGCGGCGAATGCCCGTTCGGTGACAAGCAGGCCGCCGCGGCGCAACGCGGCGCCGTCGCGCTCGTCGTCGCCGACAACGAGGACGGCGACCAGATGGGCGGCACGCTCGGCGAGACGACCGAGGTGAAGATCCCGGTCGTCAGCGTCGGCAAGGCCGACGGCGCGCAGTTGCGCGGCAACCCCGGCGAGACGACCCTGCGGTTGAAGGCAGGCGTGCGCACCGAGCGCACCCGCAACGTGATCGCCCAGACCAAGACCGGTTCGATCGCCGACGTGGTGATGGCAGGCGCACACCTGGACAGTGTGCCCGAGGGCCCGGGCATCAACGACAACGGCTCCGGGGTGGCCGCGGTGCTGGAAACCGCGCTGCAACTGGGCAGTTCGCCGGATGTCCGCAATGCGGTGCGCTTCGCGTTCTGGGGCGCCGAGGAACTCGGGCTGATCGGCTCCACCCAGTACGTCGAGTCGCTCGACCAGGAGGCTCTCAAGGACATCGCGCTCTACCTCAACTTCGACATGGTCGGCTCGCCCAATCCGGGATACTTCACCTATGACGGCGACCAGTCCTCGCGGCCCGACCCGCGCGGAGGCGTGCCGCGGGTGCCGGAGGGTTCGGCGGGCATCGAGCGCGCACTGGTCGCGTATTACCAGGGCACCGACAAGAAGGCGCAGGACATCTACTTCGACGGCCGGTCCGACTACGACGGGTTCACCGCGGCGGGCATCCCGGCCGGTGGCACGTTCTCGGGCGCGGAGAACAAGATGACCAAGGAGCAGGCGGAAGTGTGGGGCGGCGAGGCCGACCAGCCGTTCGACCCGAACTACCACAAGAAGGCCGACACCCTCGAACACATCGACCGCACCTCGATGGAGATCAACGGTGGCGCAGTGCCGTACGCGGTCGGGTTGTACGCCCAGGATCAGCGCGGCCGCAATGGCGTCCCGCTGCGCGAGGACCGCACCCGCCATCCGCTGTCCGACGCATGAGGCTCGCGCGGACGGTCGTCGCGATCGCGGCGACGGCGCTGCTGGCGGCCTGCTCCCTGTCGTCGGCGCCGCCACCGCCCACCGACCTCGCCGCCGATCTGGCGGCCAGGGTCGGCATCGACGCGATGGCCGCGCACCTCGACGCCCTTCAGTCCATCGCCGACCAGCACGGCGGTAATCGGGCCGAGGGCACACCCGGTTACGACGCGAGCGTCGACTACGTTGCGAAGCTGCTGCGCGACAAGGGATTCGACGTAGAGACACCCGAGTTCGAGCGCTACGGCTCGACCAGGGGCGGCAAGCCCCGCGTCACGGTAGCCGGTCGCGACCACTCAGTGCAGCAGGTGTCGCTGCTGGTGACCACCCGTCCGGGCGGGCTGAACGCCGTCACATTGCGGCCCGCGACACCCGACGGATGCACACGCGAGGCCTACCGCGGTGTGGACGTCGAGGGGGCCATCGCCGTGGTCGACGACGCCGGTTGCTCGGTGGTCGCCAAGCACGACGCCGCCGCGGCGGGCGGCGCCGTCGGTCTGCTGGTGGTCGCTGCCCGGCCGGACGCCGCGACGCCCGGACTGTTCACCCCCGGCTACTACCGCGACCTCGACGTCCCGGTGGGCATCATCGACGCCGCCGCCAACGCGGCGCTGCGCCGCACCTCCGCGCCCGTGCGATTGGTGCTCGACGGGGAACCGGTGCTGGTCAAGTCGCGGAACGTGTTGGCGCAGACGAAGACCGGTGACTCCGCGAACGTCGTGCTGGCCGGTGCGCACCTCGACAGCGTCGCCGGCGGGCCGGGCATCAACGACAACGGCACCGGGGTGGCGGCGCTGCTCGAGACCGCACTGCAGCTCGGCGCCTCGCCCGATGTGCGCAACACGGTGCGGTTCGCGTTCTGGGGCTCGGAGGAGATCGGCCTTGCCGGTTCGCAGGCCTATGTGCGCGGCCTCGATCGCGACCGGATCGACGACATCGCGCTCTACCTCAATTTCGACATGCTCGGCTCGCCCAACCCCGGGTACTTTACCTATGACGGCGACCAGTCCGCCTCGGCCGGGCCGGCCAAGGCGACGCCGGAAGGCTCGGCAGGCATCGAACGCACGCTGGCCGGCTACCTCAACCTGGCCGGTATCCGGCCGGCCGACATGCCGATCGGCGATCGCACCGACTATCACCCGTTCGTCACCGCCGGGGTGCCGATCGGCGGGGTCACCACGGGTGCGGCGCAGCGCAAGACCGCTGTGCAGGCACGACTCTGGGGTGGCCGGGCCGATGTCGCGTTCGATCCGAACTACCACACCCGGCGCGACACCGTCGACAACGTCGACCGGCACGCTTTGTCGGTGATGGGCCCCGCGGTGGCCTACGGAGTGGGCGCCTACGCCCGGTCCACCGACGGCCCCAACGGTGTGCCGCCACGCGATCGGCGCGACCGCAGGGGCCGGTGACCTAGCCGACCGGCGACGTCGGATCCGGGTCGCGCTGGTCGTCACGGACGCCGCGAACCAGGCCGAGCAGCCGCATGCCGTGGTACACCAGCAGCGCGGCGATCGAGCCCAGAGCGATGCCGGTGAACGTCAGACTGCCTGCCTGCCAACTGAAATCGGCGATACCGATGATCAGCGGGATGGCCGCGGTCAGCTGGTTGACCGGCTTGGCGAAGTCGACGTCGTTGGTCAGCCAGATCCGCACGCCGATGATGCCGACGAGGCCGTAGAGCACCACGGTAGCGCCACCGAGCACCCCGTCGGGTGTCGCCGCGATCACCGCTCCGACCTTGGGGCACAACGCGAGTGCGATCGCCACCACGGCCGCCACCCAGTAGGCGGCGGTCGAGAACACCCGGGTCGCGGCCATCACGCCGATGTTCTCGGCGTAGGTGGTGGTGGCCGATCCGCCGCCCGCGCCGGCCAGGGTGGTGGCCACACCGTCGGCCATCAGGGCGCGGCCGATCAGGGGATCGGCGTCGGTGCCGGTCATCTGGCCGACCGACTTGACGTGCCCGATGTTCTCGGCGACCAGCGCGATGACCGCGGGCAGGAAGAGCGGCAGCACCGACCAGGTGAACGACGGCGTCTGGAACTCCGGCAGCCCGACCCATGCGGCCGAGGCGATGGCGGCCTTCTTGTCCGGGTCGAGGTCACCGAGCGCCAGCGCCAGCAGGTAGCCGGCCACCACCGCGAGGAAGATCGCCAGCCGGCCGACGATGCCGCGGAAGAACGCGAGCACCACCACCAGCAGCACCAGGGTCACCAGGCCGACCAGCGGCCCCTTCTCGAAGTTGTCCTTCGCCGCGGGCGCGAGGTTCAGCCCGATCAGGGCGACGATCGCACCGGTCACCACCGGCGGCAGGATGACGTCGATCCAGTGCGTGCCGACGACGTGCACCACCGCACCGATGACGATCAGCAGCAGTCCGACGGCGATGAGTCCGCCGAGCGCGCTTCCGGTGCCCTGCGCGGCGACCGCGCCCGTCACCGGGGCGATCACCGAAAAACTCGAGCCGAGGTAGCTCGGCAGCCGGTTGCCCGTGATGATCAGGAACAGGATGGTGCCGATCCCGGAGAACAGCAGCGTGGTGGCCGGCGGGAAACCGGTGAGCACCGGCACCAGGAACGTGGCGCCGAACATCGCCACCACGTGCTGCGCGCCGAGGCCCACGGTGCGGGCCCAGTCCAGGCGTTCGTCGGGAGCGACGACGAAGTCGCTGTCGGCGCGGGACTCGACGTGAGTCCAGGTCCATCGGCTGCCCGGTGCGGTCATGGATGCCTATATTGCCCGGCGGACTCGCCGCCCGCCGCCCGGACTAGTGGATGTGGCTGCCGCCGTTGATGTCCATCGTGCTGCCGGTCAGGTAGGCGGCGTCCTCGGACGACAGGAACGTGATGCAGGCGGCGACCTCGTCGGTGGTGGCGGTCCGCCCGACGGGGATGTCGCGGGCCAGCTTCGCCTCCTGCTCGTCGGTGGAGCCGACGCGGATGTTGGTGTCGACCGCGCCGGGAGTGACGGCGTTGACGGTCACGCCGGTGTCGGCGACCTCGCGGGCCAGCGCCTTGGTGAAGCCGAGGATCGCGGCCTTGGCCGAGGAGTACGGCACCTTGCCGAACACGCCACCGCCGCGCTGCGCGGACACCGAGGACATGTTGACGATGCGGCCCCAGCCCTGCTCGATCATCGCGGGCAGGAACGCCTTGGTGACCAGGTAGGTGCCGGTGGCGTTGACCGCCATCACCTTGTTCCACAGGTCGAGCGTCGTCTCGAGGAACGGCACCGGCGAGGTGATGCCCGCGATGTTGGCCAGCGCCCCAACCGGTGGCAGGTTGCCGTCGGCGACCTCGGCCGCGACGGCGGCCTGCGCTGCCGCGACGGAGTCCTCCGACGTCACGTCGACGGCGCAGCCGAATGCGGGCACCGCGAACTGGTTGCCGATGTCGGCGGCCACCTTGGCCGACTTCTCGCCGTCCAGGTCGAGGATCACCACCGCCCAGCCTTCCCGGGCGTAGCGCAGCGCGACGGCCATGCCGATGCCGCGGTCGGACGTCGCTCCGGTGATGACGGCGGTGCGTTGCGTGCGGTTGGTCGGTGTTGTCATGTCTCTCCTCAGATCAGGTCGGAAATATGTTGTGCTGCATCGGCGGTGGCCGCAGGCCGTTGGTCATCGGTGATGTCGCGCGTCTCGAGTTCGAGTGCGAAGTGGCCGGTGTATCCGGCGTCGGCGAGCGCCTTGAGCCCGCCTGCGAAGTCGACGGCGCCGCGGCCGACGGAGATGTTGATGTTGCCGGGCACCGCATCGCGGATGTGCACGTGGGAGATGCGGCCGGCGAATCGGTCGACGAAGTCGAGCGGATCCCCGCCGGAGGCGACGATGTGGCTGAAGTCCATCACGATGCCCACCGGGCTGTCGGCCAGCCTGTCCGAGAGTGCCTGCGCGCGCGTCATGTCGGCGCACAGCCGGTGGAAGTGCAGCGATTCGGTCCACAGTTCGACGCCGTGCTGCGTCGCGCGCCGGGCGGCCGCGATGAGCTCGGCGGCGACCAGGTCCAGGTCGTCGTCCAGCGAGCGCAGCGGGGTGTGGTCGAGTGCGCCGCACGGCAGCACCAGTGCCTGTGCCCCGGTGCCTGCGGTCAGGCTCAGCAGTGCGTCGAGGTGGGCGTCTCGGCTCCGCCTGCCTTCCCCGTCGAGCGGCAGGTTGAGGTCGCCGATATCGCCGTTGATGGAGCGCACCTGCAGACGGCTGCTGCGGACCGTCGCGATCACCGAGGCGACGGCCGTGGCGTTCAGCTCATAGGGCACGTGGTCGCAGACGCCCGGTAGGGCGCCGAGGTCGATGCCCCGGAAACCGAGCTGGCGAATCCAGGTCAGCGCCATCTCCAGGTCGAGGTGCCGGAAGCTGATCGTGGAGCAACCCAGCCGGCGGTCCGGCCTTGAGGCGGCGTGCATGGCGGTTTCCCTGCGTCGAGCGGACGTGATGGCTGCCACACTAAGGCGTCGACTGTTAACAGTCAACTAATGACGCTAATCCGATGTCGACTGTTGACAATGACGTGTGTGCGCCCTCACACTGAGTGACGTGGCGCACTGTTGACCGTCGACAGTGACGTAGAAATCACCCGATTCCGGGTATAGGTGCTGGGAAAGGATCTGTCATGAGCGACGACGCTCTCTCGATGCGGGGGCCGGTGCACGGCACCAAGAACGCCAAAAGGGTCGCAATCGGCTCCGGTGTCGGCGCCGTGATCGAGACCTACGACTTCATCGGTTTCGGCACGGCCGCCGCGTTGTACTTCGGAACGGCGTTCTTCCCGAACTCCAGCCCGCTGGCGGGCACCCTCCTGTCATTTGCGACCCTCGGCGTCGGGTTCGTCGCCCGGCCGCTCGGCGGCATCATCGGCGGACACCTCGGAGACAAGGTCGGCCGCAAGCCGGTCCTGGTCGCGTCACTGATCCTGATGGGCCTGGCCACGTTCGCGATCGGCCTGCTACCGACCTACGCCTCGGTTGGTGTGCTCGCACCCATCCTGCTGGTGACCGTGCGCATCATCCAGGGCCTGGCATTCGGCGCCGAGTGGGGCGGGGCGATCCTGATGAGCTACGAGCACGCCCCGTGGAAGAAGAAGGGCCGCTACACCGGCATCGTGCAGGCCGGCTTCCCCGTCGGCCTGCTCATCGCGAACCTGGTCTTCTTCGTCAGCATCCACCTCGGCGGTGACTGGGCGTGGCGGGTGCCGTTCCTCGCGAGCATCATCCTCGTCATCGTCGGTCTGATCATCCGCGCGAAGGTGCCGGAGTCGCCGGTGTTCGAGGACGTCAAGGAGCAGGGCGACATCGTGAAGTCGCCGATCGTCGAGGTGGTCAAGAAGGACTGGCGGAACATCATTCGCGGAATCGGCCTCCGCATCGCCGAGACCGCCGGCTACGCCGTGTCGATCACCTACATGCTGTCCTACCTCAAAGGCGCCGAACTCGCGACGCGCTCCCAGACCATCGGTGCGCTGTGCATCGCGTCGGCGATCGGCATCTTCGCCACCTTCGCCTGGGCCAAGCTCACCGACAGGATCGGCCGCCGCCCGCTGTACCTCTGGGTGTGCGCACTGGGCATCCCGTTCGGCGTGCTGATGTTCGTCACGGTGAACACCGGCGTGTTCATCCTCATCATCGCCACGTTCGTCATCGCCTACGGCGTGTTCCAGAACGCGCTCGCCGGCGCCCAGGGCGGGTGGTTCCCCGAGCTGTTCAACGCGAACACCCGCTCCTCGGGTGCGTCACTGGCGTACCAGATCTCGGCCATCGCATCGGGCTTCACCCCGTTCATCACCACGCTGCTGTTCGAGGCCTACGGATGGTGGGGCCCGGCGCTGCTGTTCAGCGGCTACATGGCGATCGGCCTCGTCGCCGCGATCCTCACCCGTGAGACCTGGGGTCCCCGGGAACGGATGCTGGCCGACAAGGCTGCTGCCGAGACCGCCGACCCGCATGCGGTGGCCGCCTGATGCGCATCGACGAAGTACGCGACGCCGCCCACCGGATGCGCCACCACGTGCTGAACATGGGCGAGGCGCAGGGCCAGGGTTACGTCGGACAGGCGCTCGGCGCCGCCGACATGCTCGCCTGCGTGTACGCCGACCAGCTGTCCTATCGCCCGGACGACCCGAAATGGGAAGGGCGCGATCGCTTCCTGCTGTCCACCGGGCACTACGCCATCGGTCTGTACGCAGCGCTGGCCGAGGCAAGGATCATCGACGCCGCCGAGCTCGACTCCTACGGGTGTGACGACTCCCGGCTGCCGATGTCCGGAATGGCCAGCTACACGCCCGGTATGGAGATCTCCGGCGGATCACTCGGCCACGGTCTCACCGTCGCGGTCGGAATGGCGCTCGGGCTCCGGCATCAGGGCTCGCCGGTGCGGGTGTTCAACTTCCTGTCCGATGGCGAGCTCGACGAGGGCTCGACGTGGGAGGCGGCCATGGGTGCCGCCCACCATCAGCTGGGCAATCTCGTCGCGATGGTCGACATCAACGCGCTGCAGGCCGACGGTCCCACCGCGGGCGTGCTGCGCACCGAACCCGTCGCCGACAAGTGGACCGCCTGCGGCTGGTTCACCCAGCGGGTGAACGGCAACGACGTCGAGGCGCTGCTGGCGGCGTTCGACGAGATCGCCGGGCGGGCAGCACCCGTCGGCACCCCGGCGGTCATCCTCTGTGACACCCGGGTCGGCAGCGGCGTCCCACTGCTCGAGAACCGCGAGAAGGCGCACTTCATGCGCATCGACGCCGACGAGTGGCAGATCTGCCGCGAGCAGCTCACCGCCGGATACCAGGAGAAGGCTGGAGTAGACGCATGACATCTGTTGCCCCGCTGCGCACCTCGGCAATGATCGCTTCGTTCGCCGATCCCGGACAACGCACCACTCCTGCGCCGTTCGGCCACGCGCTGGTCGAGGCCGCCAAGGCCGACGAGCGCATCGTCGGGTTGACCGCGGACCTCGGCAAGTACACCGACATGCACATCTTCGCCAAGGCCTTCCCCGACCGGTACTTCCAGATGGGGATGGCCGAGCAGCTGCTCTTCGGCGCCGCCGCGGGCATGGCCGAGACGGGGCTGATCCCCTTCGCGTCGACCTATTCGGTGTTCGCGGCTCGCCGGGCGTACGACTTCATCTGCCTCGACATCGCCGAACCCGGGCTCAACGTCAACATCATCGGCGGACTTCCCGGTCTGACAACGGGTTACGGCCCGTCGCACCAGGCCACCGAGGACATGGCCATATTCCGCGGCGTACCCGGTCTGACCATCGTGGACCCCTGCGACTCGGTCGACATCGCCCAGGCGGTGCCCCAACTGGCCGAGCACGACGGCCCGACGTATCTGCGCCTGCTGCGGGGTCAGGTGCCGACCGTGCTCGACGAGTACGACTACACCTTCGAGCTCGGCCGGGCCAAGGTGGTGCGTCCGGGCGCGGACGTCGTGTTCGTGTCCAGTGGGCTGATGACCATGCGGGCGCTGCTGGCCGCGGAAGAACTCGCCGGTCACAACGTCGACGTCGCGGTGGTGCACACGCCCACCATCAAGCCCTTCGACGCCGAAACGGTGCTGCGCGAGATCGATTCGGATCGGCTTGCGGTCACGCTGGAGAACCACACGGTGATCGGCGGGCTGTTCGAGACGGTGGCGGCCGAGGCGGTGCGTCGGGGCGTGCACCGCACGGTCGTGCCGATCGCGCTGCCCGATGAATTCCTCGCCGCCGGGGCGCTGCCGACGCTGCACGACCGCTACGGCCTGTCCACCCGTCGCATCGTCGCCTCGGTGCTCGACCGGCTGTAGGATCACTGTCGACAACCAATTGTCGACAGTCGTGTCGACCGGAAGGAGCCCCGTGTCGGTGGACGCCCCGTCGCTGCTGCGGCTGGAGAAGACCAGCCTTCGTCAGCAGGCGTTGACGGCGCTGCGACGCGCCATCACCACAGGGCAGTTGACGCCGGGCACCCACCTGGTGGAGACCGAACTGTCCGAGGCGCTGCAGATCAGCCGCGGCACCCTGCGCGAGGCGATGCGGCAACTGCAGCAGGAGGGCCTGATCTCCGCGGGCGCCAGGGGCCGGCTGTCGGTGCGCCATCTCGACACCAAGGAGATCCGCGACATCTTCGCTGTCCGGGCGGCGCTCGAGTCGCTGGCGGCGCAGTGCCTCGCCGAACTGCCGGACCGCACCTCCGCGGTCGCCGAACTGAGCAAGGCCGTCGACGACATGGACCGGTGGGCCGCATCGAATCTCGAGGATCGCATCGAGGCCGATCTGCGTTTCCATCGCACGATGTGCCACCTGACCGGCAACGAGACCCTGCTGCACCAGTGGTTGTCGCTGGAGGGCA
Source organism: Mycolicibacterium arseniciresistens (assembly GCF_030519285.1). Lineage (NCBI taxonomy): Bacteria > Bacillati > Actinomycetota > Actinomycetes > Mycobacteriales > Mycobacteriaceae > Mycobacterium > Mycolicibacterium arseniciresistens. The sequence goes on along the minus strand of NZ_JAUMSQ010000151.1, from coordinate 1,413 downwards.
GCATCCGCATGTCGATCATGTTCGCCGGTGTCGACCGGGCGTTGAAGAACATGGACACCAAGCGGCACTTCGAGATCGTCGACGCCATCGAGTCCGGCGACGGGCGGCTCGCCGCGGCCACGGTGCGTGACCACATGGACGGCGCGGCCAGTGTCCTGGTCGACGGTGCCGCTTAGCCGCAGTCAGTCGCGGCGGCGGATCAGCCGGCGCACCCCGTAGATCGCCGCGCCCAGCCCGACGACCGCCACACCCGCGGCCACCGACGGCAACGGCAGCGCGAACGCCAGCACGATGCACCCGGCCAGTCCCAGGATCGGGATGACGCGGTGCCCCAGCGTCAGCGCCGCTGCGTTGGCGATCGCGTAGTAGACCAGCACCGCGAAGGACGAGAACCCGATCGCGCCGCGCAGGTCCACCACCGCGGCCAGCACCGCCACCACCGCGCCGACCGCGATCTCGGCGCGGTGCGGTCCGCCGAACGTGGGATGCACGGCGGCCAGCGAATGCGGGAAATGCCGATCCCGCGCCATCGCCAGCGTCGTTCGGGACACCCCGAGGATGAGCGCCAGCAGCGAGCCCAACGCCGCGACCGCGGCACCCACCCGGACGACGGGCTCCAGCCACGGTGCTCCCGCATCGCGCACGGCCTCTGCGAGCGGTGCGCTCGCCGACGCGAGCGCCGCCGGACCGACACCGGCCAGCACCGCCGCCGCGACCGCGGCGTAGACGACGAGCGCGATGCCCAGCGCAATGGGGATCGCACGCGGGATGGTGCGGGCCGGATCGCGCACCTCCTCGCCGAGCGTGGCGATGCGCGCATAGCCGGCGAAGGCGAAGAACAGCAGGCCCGCGGCCTGAAGGACGCCGCCCACGGTGACGTCGACCCCCGGCGCCCTTTCCGCCCCGCCGGCTCCGCCGAGCACCGCCACGACCACGGCGGCGAGCACCGCCAGCACGACGGCGACGATGACGCGGGTGAGCAGCGCCGATTTCTGGACGCCGGTGTAGTTCACCACCGTGAGCACCACCACCGCGGCCACCGCGACAGCGTGCGCGGCGCCGGGCCACACGTAGTAGCCGACGGTGAGCGCCATCGCGGCGCACGACGCGGTCTTGCCGACCACGAAACTCCAGCCGGCGAGATAGCCCCAGAACGGGCCCAGCCGCTCGCGGCCGTAGACATAGGTGCCCCCGGACTGCGGATGGCGGGCCGCCAGCCGCGCCGACGACGTCGCATTGCAATACGCGACGACGGCGGCGATCGCGAGGCCGAGCAGCAGACCGGCGCCCGCCGCCGCGGCGGCGGGACCCAGCGCCGCGAAGATGCCGGCGCCGACCATCGACCCGAGACCGATGACGACGGCATCGCCGGTGCCGAGCCGGCGTCGCAGGGCCGAGTCGTCCGCTGCGGTC
>NZ_JAUMSQ010000150.1:0-10017 GCF_030519285.1 Mycolicibacterium arseniciresistens | reverse complement strand
CGCCGCGGCGGCGGGACCCAGCGCCGCGAAGATGCCGGCGCCGACCATCGACCCGAGACCGATGACGACGGCATCGCCGGTGCCGAGCCGGCGTCGCAGGGCCGAGTCGTCCGCTGCGGTCACGGCAGTGATCGTAGGTGAGGCCGCCCGGTCAGGCGCCTCGCCCGGGGACCAGCGACTGGTGCTCCGGCGTCCGGATCGCGGCCACCAGGACGGCGACCAGCGCCGTCAGCCCGATCAGCGAGAGCGTGATCGTCCACGACCGGCGCAGCAGCAGCGCCGAGTCGCACTGCTCGACGAGGTCCTGCCCCGCGGCGTCCGCCTGACTGAGGTCGGCGCTGAACCCGTTCCCGCACTCGACCTGCCAGCCCCACTGGTCGTAGACGTCGAGCAGGACGGGGAATCGCAGCGCAAACAGCCCGACCCCCAGCAGGACGGCGCCGGCGATACCGATGTACCAGGCCCGATGAGTCAAAGATCTCCCCTTCTCGTGCAGTGGACGGTCGCCCGGGGGGACCGGACGACTCCCACGGCGGAGAGGATCGAACACGTCGCGCATCGGCCCCCCGACCGGGCCTGTGCCGCCCACTATGTTAACCGTCATTCTTACTGCGCCGCGCAGTTCCGTAAGAAAAAGCCCCTGAACTCGGCCTCTATGTGTGCAGGCCGTCCGATATCGTGTTCGCCATGGCGCGCACCCCGTCCCGCCGTGCCGACGGTGTCCGGCGTCGGCCGAAGGACCGGAAAGCCCAGATCGCCCGCGCATCGGCCGAAGCCTTCAGCGAGCTGGGCTACCACGGGGTGAGCATGGAGGCCATCGCCTCGCGGGTCGGCATCTCGGCGGCCGCGTTGTACCGGCACTACTCGAGCAAATACGAGCTGTTCCGCGACGCGGTGTTCAACCTCGGGCAGCTGCTGGTGGACAGCGTGGTATCGGTCGACCCGGCCGATGACGACGACCCGACACAGACGCTGCGCCGGCTGGCGGTGGCGCTCAGCGAGACCGCGCTCGCGAGCCGGGAGTCGGGCGGGCTGTACCGCTGGGAGGCCCGCTACCTGCGCGGCGACGACCAGGCGACCCTCAACGCCCAGCTGCGAGAGGTACACCGGCGCATCCAGCAGCCGTTGACCGCGATCCGGCCCGACCTCACCTCACGGCAGCGGTGGACGCTGTCGACCGCGGTGCTCAGCGTGATCGGCAGCATCGTCGATCACGGCGCCAAGCTGCCAGGCATCCAGATCCGGATGCTGATGTCCGACATCGTGGCGACCCTGGCCGGTGTCGAACTGCCGGACGTGGCCGACGACGTCGACGCTGCCCCGGACTCCGCCGCCCCGCCGCCCGCCTCGAAATACGAAGCGCTGCTCAGCGAGTCGATGCGGCTGTTCAACGAGAAGGGTTACCGCGACACCAGCGTGGAGGACATCGCCTCGGCGGTGGGCATGCCCGCGTCGGGCATCTACCGCTACTTCTCCGGCAAGAGCGACATCCTGGCGGCGGGTTTCCGGCGGTCGGCCGACCGCCTGTCGGCCGAGGTGTCCACGGTGCTGAGCGCCGTGCCGGACCGGGAGGTGGCGCTCGCCCGGCTCGTCGACGCCTATGTCGAGCGGTCGTTCGCCCACCCGGAACTGGACTACGTGTACTACACCGAACGCCTGAACATGGCGCCGGCCGATCAGGAGATCCTGCGGAACCTGCAGCGCTCCACCATCGACGGCTGGGTCGGTATCGTGGTCACGCTGCGTCCCGAATGGACAACGGGGCAGGCGCGTTTCGCGGTGTACGCCGCGATGGCGCTGATGGTCGACCTCGGCCGGTTGATGGGCTACCGCGACTCGGCGCAGTCCCGTGCGACGGTCGCCACGCTGATGGACCTGACGCTGCTCGGCCGCTACCGGCTGCGTACGGTGCTGCCGGCCAAGTAGGCGGCGTAGCCGACCAGGCCCGCCAGGCCGAGCCGGCGGGTGCGGCGTGCGGCGAGTGCCAGGCCGATCGCGGTCTCCAGGCCGCCGTTGGTGTAGACGTGGCGGCGGGTGTTGTCGGGGAATGACGCCACGGTGATCGGCTCGAACATCTTCGGATTGGCGAAGTGCGCAAGCCCGGTGCCGGCCAGGGCGAGGCCGGCGAACCTTGCGGCACGCGAATCGGGTTTGGCCGCAGATCGTTTGGGCACAGTGGGATCCTCTCGGGCGGGGTGGGGCGGCTCAGGCGATCTGGTAGTCGGTGAGCGGGAACTCCGAGGCTTCCCTGATCGCCTCGCGAGTGGACATCGGCCGCAGCAGCGAGGGTTCGCCGCTGGGGTTGAAGTAGTAGGACCGCGCGGAGGCGCAGTTGCCGATCGTCCACAACGATCCGGCCAGCATCTCGGTCATCCGCTCCAGGTAGCGGTCGTTGGCGGCCTCGGTCACCTCGAACGTGGTGGCGTTGCGCCGCCTGACCTCATTGAAGAGCCGCTCCATCAACCGCATCTGGTATTCCATCGTGTTGAAGAAGTTGAGGCCGAGGAACGCATACGGGCTGGCGAGGCTCAGGTAGTTCGGGAAGTACGGCATCGACACACCCTGGTAGGCCTGGAACCGCGTCTCGCGCCACCACTTCCCGAGGTTGCGGCCGTCGCGGCCGATCACCTCGATCGCCGGGAAGTTCGCCTCCCACAGGTCGAAGCCCGTCGCGAGCACCAGGGTGTCGATGGCGGTGCGGGTGCCGTCGGCGTTGACGATGCCGTCGGCCTCGACCCGCTCGATGCCGTCGCTCTGCAGGTGCACGTGAGGTTTGGTGAACGTGCGCAGGTAGCGGTTGGAGAACGTCGGCCGCTTGCAACCGATGTCGTAGTCCGGTGTGAGTCTGCGGCGCAGTTCCCTGTCCCGGATCCAGAAGAACTGGTTCATCTTGCACAGGTCCATCGCCGAGATGTTGAGCCGGCGGAACAGCGGGACGCGGTAGTTCACCACGCCGATGGTGATCATCGCCTCGTAGATGTTGTCCGTGACCGCGCGGATGATCCGCTGTGTCAGGGGGAACCTGGCGAACAGCCGCTTGGCCCGTTCGGAGAAGTGCAGGTCGATCTTCGGCGCCACCCAGATGGGGGTGCGCTGGTAGACGGTGAGGTCGGCGGCCTTCGCGGCCAGTTCGGGGATGAGCTGCACCGCGGTGGCGCCGGTGCCGATGATCGCGACCCGCTCGCCGGTGGCGTCGTAGTCGTCGTCCCAGTCGGCGGTGTGCACGATGCGGCCCTGGAAGTCGCCGATGCCGGGGATGTCGGGCAGCTTCGGCTGCGACAGGAATCCGGTGGCGGTGAACAGGTAGCGGGCGGCCATGGTGTCGCCGCCGGCGATCGCGACGCGCCAGACCTTGGCTTCCTCGTCCCAGCGGGCGCCCTCGACGGTGGTGTTGAACCGGATGTGGCGGCGCACGTCGTACTTGTCGGCGACGTCGTCGGCGTACTGCTTGATCTCCGCCCCGGTGGAGAACAGCCGCGACCAGTTCGGGTTGGGCTCGAAGTAGTAGCTGTAGGTGGTGGTGGGGACGTCGACGGCCAGGCCGGGGTAGTGGTTGACGTACCACGTGCCGCCCAGATCGTCCTCCCGGTCGAGGAGGACGAAGTCGTGGATGCCCATCCGCTTGAGCTGGATGGCGGCGCCGATCCCACCGAAACCGGCCCCCACGATGACCGCGTCGAAGTGCTCCGAAGTCATGGGTGAACGGTACCCCAGGTATCGGGTACGTGGCCCAGAGGTACCGGACCCGGGACGTGAATCAGCCCTTCAGCGTCCCGGTGCGCGGCGGGTCGACGGTGGCGATGCAGGTCACCACGCGGTCGCCCTGGCCCCAGGTCTCCTCGGTCGGGTAGAGCACGTACACGCCGACGGACGGGTCCTCGATCGCGGCGGGCGCATAGGTGGCCAACGCGGGGCCGCAGCCGTCGGAGAACTCCTCGAGGGCGGTCTGCCCAGGGAAGTCGCCGTCGGGCATGGTCAGCATCGCGAACACCTCACCGGCGTGCGGCTCGGCGCAGTCGATGGTCCGCACGGTGAGCACCCGGGTGCCGTCGGGCATCTCGGCCAGGCAGTCGCCGACCTCGACGTTGTTCGCCGTCACCGTTCCCCTGCCGACCAGGAAGTAGGCGACGACGACGACGGCGGCGATGAGCAGCAGCAGCACCAGCCCGACCAGACCGAGGATGAGCCAGAGCCGGTTCTTCCGTTGCGGAGGCGGAGGCGGCGGATAGCCGGTGGGAGTCGAGTACGGCTGCGGCGGGGGCGGCGGATAGGGCTGACCCGGCGGCGGGCCGTAGGGGCCCTGTCCGTACGGGCCCTGCCCGTACGGCGGTGGCGGCGGCCCCGGCGGTGTGGTCATTCGGCGACGATAGCGCCAGTCCGGGGCCGTGTGCAGGTCACCGGAGTGACCGCAGTGCCGCGTCGACGGCGAGCGCCGGCACGTCGAGCATCTTGGAACCCAGGTCGTGTCGGGCGCCGGTGATCTCGACGATCTCGGTGTCCGCGCCCACCAGCGCCGCGGCCCGCCGCAGTTCGTCGATGGTGCCGAACGGGTCGGCGGTCCCGTGGGTGAACACCGTCGGCACCGTGATGCGCGGCAGGTGCTCGGTGCGGGCGCGCTCCGGCTTGCCCGGCGGGTGAAGGGGATAGGAGAACAACGTGAGGACGTCGACCGCCAGCCCGTCGGCGACCGCCATCGACGTCATGCGGCCGCCGTAGGAGTGTCCTCCGGCCATGACGGGTCCGTCCGTCAGCGCGCGCACCGCGTCGACGGCCTCCACGACGCCGGCCTGGTCGGCGGCCGCGGACCCCGACGGCGGCCCCTTCGGCCTGCGCCGCCGATAGGGCAGGTTGTAGCGGACGGCCAGCCATCCCCTCGCGGCCCACTCGTCGCAGATCCGGGTGAGCAGCGGCGCATCCCGGCTGCCGCCTGCCCCGTGGGTGAGCACCACCGCGCCGGCCGGCTCGCCGTCGGGGTGGTGGGCCACCCCTGCGATGTCATCGAGCGTCATCGGACTCGTGCAGCCGGAACAGCGCGGAGACCGGTCCGTGGCCGTGGCCCAACGGGTATGCGGCGCGCAGACATTCGGTGACCCAACGCTTACCGAAGGCGACCGCGTCCGGGACGGTGTACCCGTGCGCGAGTGCTGCCGCGGTCGCCGCCGCCAGGGTGTCGCCTGCGCCGTGGTCGTGTCCGGTGTCGATCCGAGAGATGTCGAACTCGTGGAATTCGGCACCGTCGTAGAGCAGGTCGGGACTGTGGGCCGACGAGCGCAGATGCCCACCCTTGACGAGTGCCCATCGCGGCCCGAGCCCGTGCAACGCGCGCGCCGCCTCGCGCTGGGACTCCTCGTCGACCACGTCGATGCCGACGAGCAGCCGCACCTCGTCCAGATTCGGGGTGACCACCGTCGCCAGTGGGAACAGTTGGGTGCGCAGCGCGTCGAGGGCGCTGGGATGCAGCAGCGGGTCGCCGTGCATCGACGCGCACACCGGGTCGACCACCAGTGGCACCGCGCCGTCCGGCGCCACCGCACGCCAGGCGTCGGCGACCGTCTCGATGATGGCCGACGACGCCAGCATGCCGGTCTTGGCCGCCTGCACACCGATGTCGGACGCCACCGCGTCGATCTGACCGGCCACCACGTCCAGCGGGATCTCGTGAAAGCCCTTGACGCCCACCGAGTTCTGCACCGTCACCGCGGTGACGGCGACCAGGCCGTGCACACCGAGCAGGGCGAACGTGCGCAGGTCGGCCTGGATGCCCGCACCGCCGCCGGAGTCCGACCCCGCGATGGTCATCACCCTCGGCGGCGTCTCGCTCGGCGGGGTGAGCGGCAGGAACGTCATGGCACGGAGTTTTCCAGAGGCAGGTACACCCTGTTGCCACGGTCGGCGAATTCCTGGGACTTCTCGGCCATGCCCTGCTCGTGGGCCTCGCGGATGGCGTCCGACAGGTCAGCGCTGATGCGCATCGAGCAGAACTTCGGGCCGCACATCGAACAGAAGTGTGCGGTCTTGGCGGGCTCGGCCGGCAACGTCTCGTCGTGGAACTCCCGCGCGGTGTCCGGATCCAGTGACAGCGCGAACTGGTCGTGCCAGCGGAACTCGAACCGGGCCCGGCTCAGGGCGTCGTCGCGGGCCTGCGCACCGGGATGCCCCTTGGCGAGATCGGCGGCGTGGGCGGCGATCTTGTAGGCGATCACGCCGTCCTTGACGTCCTTGCGGTCGGGTAGGCCGAGGTGTTCCTTGGGGGTGACGTAACACAGCATCGCGGTACCGGCCTGCGCGATCATCGCCGCCCCGATCGCCGAGGTGATGTGGTCGTAGGCGGGGGCGATGTCGGTGGTGAGCGGTCCCAGAGTGTAGAACGGCGCCTCGTCGCACAGTTCTTCCTCGAGGCGCACGTTCTCCACGATCTTGTGCATCGGGACATGACCCGGACCCTCGATCATCACCTGCACGCCATGGCCTTTCGCGATCTTCGTCAGCTCGCCGAGGGTGCGCAGTTCGGCGAACTGGGCCGCGTCGTTGGCGTCGGCGATCGACCCCGGGCGCAGCCCGTCGCCCAGCGAGAAGGTGACGTCGTAGCGCGCGAGGATCTCGCAGAGTTCGTCGAAGTGGGTGTACAGGAACGACTCCCGATGGTGCGCCAGGCACCAGGCCGCCATGATCGATCCGCCGCGGCTGACGATGCCGGTGACCCGCCCGACGGTCAGCGGGACGTGCCGCAGCAGCACCCCGGCGTGCACCGTCATGTAGTCGACACCCTGCTCGCACTGCTCGATCACCGTGTCGCGGTAGCACTCCCACGTCAGCGCCGTCGGATCGCCGTTGACCTTCTCCAGTGCCTGGTAGATGGGCACCGTGCCGGCCGGCACCGGCGAATTGCGCAGGATCCACTCGCGGGTGAGGTGGATGTCGCGGCCGGTCGACAGATCCATGATGGTGTCGGCGCCCCAGCGGGTGGCCCACACCATCTTGTCGACCTCCTCGGCGATCGACGACGTGACCGCGGAGTTGCCGATGTTGGCGTTCACCTTCACTGCGAACGCTTTTCCGATGATCATCGGCTCGGACTCGGGGTGCCGGTGGTTGGCCGGGATCACCGCGCGGCCGCGGGCCACCTCGTCACGCACCAGCTCTGCGGGTAGCCCTTCGCGGGTGGCGACGAACGCCATCTCGGCGGTGATCTCCCCGGCCCGCGCGCGTTGCAGCTGCGTGCCGCGGTCGGTGACCACGCCGGGCCGCGCAGGCAGGCCGGCCTGCAGGTCGATCGCCGCCGCGGCGTCGGTGTACGGGCCGGAGGTGTCGTACAGGTCGAGGTGGTCTTCGCGGGTGTCGGTCAGGTGCACCCGCCGGAACGGCACACGGGAACCCGGTACGCCGGGAATCTCTTGGTAAACCTTGCTGCTGCCCGTGATCGGGCCGGTGGTGATCGCAGCGTCGGCAACGACAGAACGGTCGGTCATGACATGTCTCCCTACGCCGGCATTACCCGGTCAGGTTCGTACGGTCGACAGCCCCAGCTGTCCTCTCAGCACGCTCGGTGCGCGCTCCCGCGTTGATGGCGTCCCCAACGTAGCGCAAGGCGTCCCGGTGGGGAAGGGGGCACGGTGAGCCGCGGGCGCGATACCGATGGGGCGTTTGCCGAGCGGGAAGTCGCCGTCGGCTGGCAGTATCCCGGGATGGGGGAACGAGTGGTCGGCCGGGAGCCGGAGCTCGGTGTGGTCCGGACCTTCCTGGCCCAGGCCTCGGAGGGGCCGTCGCTGCTCGCCCTCATCGGCGAACCGGGTATCGGGAAGACCACGCTGTGGCAGGCCTGCGCCGCCCGCGCCACCGAGGTCGGCTTCCGCGTCCTGAGCACCCGCGCGCAGTCGACAGGATCCGCTGCCACCTATTCGGGACTCGCCGATCTGCTGCGGGTGCTGGACGAATCGGCGTTCGACGAGCTGCCCCGTCCGCAGCGACTCGCCATCGACCGGGTGCTGGCCCCGTCCGTCGACGGCGACCCGGCCGCCGGTCAGCGCGCGGTGTTCGCAGCGGTCCGCGGGGTGCTCGACCGGCTCGCGCAGATGTCACCCGTCCTCGTCGCCATCGACGATCTGCAGTGGCTCGATCCGCCGAGCCGGCTGGTCATCTCGTCGGTGGCGCGGCGGTGCACCGGGCGGATCGGATTCGTGGCCACTGTGCGCGCCGACGTCAAGGGCGAGCATGCGCTGGCCGAGTTCGAGCTGCACGATCCCGCGCGGACGCAGCGGCTCGACGTCCGGCCGCTCAGCCTCGGGGCGCTGCGTCAGGTGCTGACCGGCCGGCTCACCCGCTCGCTGGCGCGCGGCGAGATGGTGCGGATCCACCGGGAGTCCGGCGGGAACCCCTTCTACGCAGTGGAACTCGCCCGTGCGGCCGACGGCGGCGCGGCTGAGCTGCCCGCCACGCTCGCCGACCTCGTGCGTGCCCGCATCGCCGGCTTCACCGACGCGACGAAGTGGGTGCTGCTCGCCGCGTCCTGCCTGCCCGCCCCCACCATGGCGGAGCTGGCCTCGGTGACCGAGTCGGAGCTGCAGGATGTCGTCGCGCTGCTGGAGGACGCCGAGCGGGCCGGGGTGATCGAGATATCGGGCCAGCACCTGCGTTTCACCCATCCGCTGCTGGCCCGCGGCGCGTACGCCGAGGCCGCCCCGGACATGCGCCGGCTGATGCACCGGCGGCTCGCCCACGTGCTCGACGACGCCGAGCTCGGCGCCCGGCACCTCGCACTGTCGGTGGAGGGTGCCGACGAGCACGTCCTGCACGCCCTGGACGCCGCCGCCGAATCAGCCCGCCTGCGAGGCGCACCGGCCACGGCGGCGGAACTCCTCGAGCTCGCCCGCGGGCGTGGCGGGGACACGCCGGAACGCACCATCGCCGCGGCCGCGCACCACTTCGAGGCGGGCGGCGCGGCACGGGCCCGAACGCTGCTGCAGCAGACCGTCGATCGGCTCGCACCCGGTCCGCTACGAGCCGAGGCGCTGCACCTGCTCGGGCTGGTCCGGTTGTACGACAACAGTTCCGCCGATGCCGCGGCACTGCTGCGCGACGCCGTGGAACAACCCGGCGCAGTGCCCGAGCGGCAGGTGCCGATGCTGGTGATGCTGGCCTTCGTCGAGTACAACGCCGGCGATGCGGGCGCCGCGCTGCGCCGGGCGGAGCAGGCGGTGGCCCTGGCCGGTCAGTTGCCGCGCGACGATCTCGTCGTCCAGGCCGCGACGATGCGGGCGATGATGCGTTTCCTGGTCGGCGACGGCGTCGACGAGGTGGCGCTGGACCGCGCACTGCAGGTCGACGATCCCGCCGACGTGCCACTGGCGGTCCGCCCGCGAACCCTTCACGCGATGGTCAAGCTGTGGTCGCACCAGGTGGACGAGGCCGCTGCGATGCTCACGTCCATCGCGCAGCGGTGCGTCGAACGCGGCGAGGAGAGCGAACTCATCCTGATCGGCTTCAACCTCGTGCTGGCGCACACCTGGCGGGGGGACATGGATGCGGCCGAGCGGGCGGCCGAGGCGACGATGGAGCGTGCGCTCGCGCTCGGCGGGGACCTGCCGATGTTCATCGCGCTGACCGTCCGTGCGCTGGTGGACGCCCAGCTGGGGCGGGTCGAGGCCTGTCGCCGCAACGGTGAACAGGCGTTGGTGATCGGCCGGCGGTGCGACTCCGGCCGGCTGAGCACCTGGGCGGTCACCGCGCTGGGCTCTCTGGAGCTGTCCCTGGGCAATCATGAAGCGGCGCTTCGACATCTGGATCCGCTGGTGGCCGAGTGGCGGCTGCTGCCCGCGGCCACCGAGATCGTCACCGCGCCGTTCCTGCCCGACGCCGTGGAGGCGATGATCGTCGTCGGCCGGCTGGACGAGGCCGACCGGATCGTGGAGGTGCTCGAGCACAACGGCGAGCGACTCGACCGGCCCTGGACGCGCGGGGTCGCCGCCCGGTGCCGCAGCCTGCTGCACGCCGCACGCGGTGACCTCGAGGCGGCCGCCG
>NZ_JAUMSQ010000015.1:0-19143 GCF_030519285.1 Mycolicibacterium arseniciresistens | reverse complement strand
GCGGGTCGTAGCGCTGGAACGCCACCGCGGGCCCGTCACCGTCGAACGCACTCGGGGTGGCCGGCACCGCCCCGTCCGCGGGCAGAAGTGCCGGCGGCGACGGTGCGTCCGGCGGCGGCGCGAGCGGAGTTCCGTTGAGCGAGTTGCCTGCCGGTGGCGGCGGCGGCACCGGGGCCTGCGGCAGCGCGGGTTGCGCGGGCGCCATGGGTGCGGGCGCCGCATCCGGTGGCGATGCGCCCGGTGGCGGCTGCGGGGTGAACGCGCCGGGAGGCGTTCCCGACGGTGCCGCGCCCGGCGGCAACGGTGTCCCCTGCACCGGCGCGTAGATCCGCTCGTTGAAGTCCACGATGTCGTGCGGGGGCAGCCCGTTCTTGATCAGGTTGGGATCGAACGCATACGGCCCCGTGTAGTGCTGGCGAATCACCTGTGGCACGAATCCTCGCGGGTCGTTGCACAGTTCGACCGTCGGGGCGCGCTTGCCAGGCTTGCCCTGGCACGGGTAGTTGCGCGCACCACGGACGTTGATCGGGGAATCCTGCGGCAGTTTGCAGTACAGACCGTCCGGCGTGTCGATCGACGTCTCGTCCTCCGGGGAACGCCACTGCGACGGCGGCAGGAAGCCGACGGTGCAGGGCGGCGGGTCGCTGATCGTCAGCGCGAAGTCGGCGAACGGCAGGCCGGTGGGATTCTTGTTGGGTAGGCCGAATGACTGCTGTGCCGCGATGATTCCCGGGAACATCACGATCAGCTGTTCGAGCGACCGGTTGTAGGTGACCAGCACCTGTCCCACCGTGGTGAGGTTGGCCAGCAGGGTCGGCAGGGTCGGCTTCACCTGCTCGAGCAGTGCGCTGACCTCCTGGGCGAAGCCTGGGCCGCGCTCCAGCGTGGTGCGGATCTCCGGGTCGTTCTGCTCGAGTTGAGCGGTGACGCCGGCCAGACTGCGAGCCCATGTCCGGATGGAATCCGTGGTCTCCGCCTGGGATTCGAGCAGCGGCTTGGCATCGTCGACCAGCGTGCGCGCCTCCCCGGAGGCGCCGCGCACATCTGTCGACAGTTTGGCCGCCGAGTCGAGCAGGGACTGGAAGTCCGGACCCGCTCCGTTGAAGGCCTTGAACGCCTCGTCGAGGAGGTCGGCGATGCGGTCTCCCGGGATGGATTCGACCAGCGAGCTGAGCTCGTCCAGGACCGGTCCGACGGGCTGCGGGATCGTGGCGTCGCGCACCGAGATCCGCGATCCGTCGGTCAGGTAAGGGCCGGAGTCGGTCCGGGGCCGTAGGTCGACATACTGCTCGCCGACGGCCGACACGCTGCGCACCTCTGCCTCCAGATCGGCGGGGATCTTCGGCGACGTATCCAACGAGAGAATCGCCTCGGCGCCGTTCTCGGTCAGATTCACCGATGTCACCTTGCCCACCTGGACGCCGCGGTAGGTCACGTTGCTGAACTGGTAGAGGCCACCACCGGCCGGTAGTTCGAGGGTCACGGCCAGGCGGCCGATTCCGAGCAGGGTCGGCACCTGCATGTAGGCGAACACCATCACCCCCACCCCCACCACCGAGGCGATGGTGAAGATGATCAGCTGCGTCCGAACGAAGCGGGTGAGCATCAGCCACCTTCCGAGGTCGGCGGGACGGCTTCGGCCGGCGCCGGAACCGCTGGAGGCGGAGGTGGCGGCGCCGCGGCGCCGAACGGCCCCGCGAAGATCTGTCCCGGCGGGATGCTCTGCGCCGCGGGGGCCCAGGGATTCGCGGCGGGCGGCGGCGTGATGGGGAGCAGCGGTTCTGCCACGGCGGGCATGGGTGCCACCTCACCCACCTCACCGGCAGGGGCCGCAGGTGCGTCCGGTGAATCCCGCTGCGGCGGCGCCACACCGATGGCCATCGGGTCGTAGGAATAGTTCAGGTAGTACGGGTCGCCCGGGGCGGGGATGAGCTTCGCCTCCTGGTCCTCCCAGCGGGTACCGAGCAGCAGCGACCGCTTGAACTTCGGGTAGGTCAGGTCGAAGGTGGCGTACAGGTTGATGTAGTCGCCCTTGGTGATCCGGTCGGCGAAGGTCGGCCCGTACGGGAATGCGGTGGCCCACAGCAGTGCGAGGTTCAGGTCCGGTCCGATGTCGGCGATTCTCTGCAAGGCGGGCTCGAGGTTCTGCAGGTTGGTCACCAGATCGTCCCCGGCATTGTTCACCAGGGTGGTCGCGGTGTCGCTGAACGTACCCAGCTTCTCCAGGGCCGTGGTCAACGTGGGCCGCTCGTTGATCAGCACGTCGAGGGCGGGCGGAATGTCCTTGAGCGCACGGTCGATGACGTCACGCTGTCCGGCGAACCGGCTGGCCAGCCGGTTCAGCTGCTGTATCGACGCGATGATGTTGTCCCGCTGCTCGTCGAGCACACCGACGAAGTCGTCGAGGCGGGTGAGCAATTCGCGGATCTCCGGTTCGCGTCCGGACAGCGCGCGGCTGGCGTTGTGGATCACGTCGCCGATCTGTCCCAGCCCGCCTCCGTTGACGACCGCGGCCAGCGACGACAGCGTGCGCTCGGTGGAGGGATAGGTCGACGAGTCGGTGAGCGGGATGGTGGTACCGGGCTGCAGCCGTCCCTGCGGGCTCTCACCCAGTGGGGTGTTCAGAGCGAGGTGCATCGAGCCGAGCAGGCTGGTCTGTCCCACGGTGGCCACCGCGTTGGCGGGCACCACCACGTCGGGCTTCACCGAGATCTCGACGTCGGCATGCCAGTTCTTGACCGTCATCTTCCCGACGCTGCCCACTACGACGTCGTCGATCAGTACCGGTGAATTCGACTCGAGCGTGCCGACATTCGGCACCTCCACCTGATAGGAGACGGAATCCGGCCCGCGGCCCTCGGCACCGGGCAACGGCAGCGAGTTGACACCCTGGAACGAGCACCCGGACAGCGTCAGCACCGCACAGGATGCGATGGCGGCTCGCCGCATCGGAACATGCCGGGTCATGATGGCGGGTTTCCTTCCGCGGGCAGCAGTGGCGTGTTCGGCGGTGGCTCCGGAGCGGCGTCGTCGACCGACGAGCCCGGCGGGGCCGCAGGCAGCAGCATCGCGTCGACCGACGGTGACTGCACCGGGATGTTCGAGATGATGGTCGGCGGCGCCGGTATGGGTGCACCCGGGTACAGCGCCGGAGACGGAATGGCCGGTGCGTCGCGGTCGGGCTGGTAGATCCCCGGCGGTCCCGGCGGTGCACCCCAGCCCGGGGGCGGCGGGATGTCGCCTGCGCCGGTGTAGGCGGACACTGTCGGCCTCGGTTCTGGCGGGTCGCCGGGTCCGGCTCCGCCGGGCGCCAGCTTCGGATCGGTGTAGATCATCCGCTTCGGATCGATCGCCGGCCGCAGATAGGCATTGATCGGCAACGGGATGTTGTTGAAGTTCAACAGCCGCGCCGCAGGCCCGAGGTACTGCGCGCAGAGTTTGGCGGTCTCGGGCGCACTGACGTTGGCGACGGCGCCGATCATGCCGCAGATGATCTGCACCGGGTTGGAGAAGTTGTTGAAGGCGAACGCGCCGGTGACTGCACCGCTGTTCGGGTAGTAGATGTTCTCGAAGTTCGCGATCGCGTTCGGCGTGATGTGCAGCACGTTCTCCAGCGCCAACCGGTTGTCCACCAGCACCTGGGTCACATTCGCCAGCCGCTGCACCTGCTCGGAGGTCTGGTTCCGACTGCCTGCCACGAAGCGCTGCACCTCACCGATGGCGACCGACAGGTCCGACAGCGCCGCATCGAGATCGGATCTGTTGTCGTCGAGGACGCTGGTCAGACTCGCCAGCCGGTTCTGGAACTGGACGATCTGCTGCTTGCTGTCCCGCATCGCGGTGACGAAGATCTGCAGGTTCTTGACGATGTCGACGATGTTGCCGCTGCCTTCGGCGAAGATCCTTGCAGCGCCGGACAACTGGGACAGGGTCGAGCGCAGCTTCTCGCCGTTGCCGTCGAGCGCGTTGGCCGCGCTGTCGATGAACCGGGAGACCGAAGTGCCGTCGACGCCCTTGTCCGGCCCCAACTCGGTGGCCAGGCGCATCAGCTGGTCCTTCACCTCGTCCCACTCCACCGGGACCGCGGTCTGGCTCTGCGGTATCGAGCCGCCGTCCCGCATGGTCGGCCCGTCGCCCTCGCGATAGGCGGGCGTGAGTTGCACATACCGCGCGGCGACCAGGTTCTGGGCGACGATCACCGCTTTCGCGCCCTCAGGTACCGGGACGCTGCGGTCGATCTCCATGGTGATCTTGGTCTGGGTGCCCTCCGGGGTGATCGCCTCGATCGTGCCGACCTTCACCCCGGCGACACGCACCTCGTCCCCGGCATAGATGGCGGTGGCCGTCGAGAAATACGCATTGATGGTCGTGGGGCCGAAGAACGCCTGCTTCACGAGATAACCTCCGCCGGCCACCAGGACGACGGCCAGCAGGATCGCGGTCCAGGCCGCGAGGCGCTTACGGGTTGCCATCATCGGGGAGATCTCCTGGCTGGGGAATGCCGTTGACGGGGAACGGGAGCTCGGCGCGCGGTCCCACCGCGTCCGGCGGCTGCCCGGCGTTCACACCGCGACGGAACCCGAACGCGTAGTCGAGGAACGGCTGCAGCAGCTGGCCGAAGATCAGGTTGGGCACGAACGCGTTGTAGTACGCGCCGTTGGAGACGATCTCACCTTGGGTCAAATAGTATTTCGCGGCGCCGGGCAGCATCTTGGCCAGGCTGTCGCGGTTTCTCTCCAGCATCGCGGTGACACTGTTCAACTGCTCGAGCGTCGGGCGCAGTTCATTCTCGTTGTCGGCCACCACCCCGGTCAGCTGCCGGGACACCGCGGAGATGCTCGCCAGCAGGCTGGTGATGGCATAACGACGTTCGTCGAGCACCGCCAGCAGGTCGTTGGCGTTGAGGATGAGCGCGTTCACCTGACTGCTGCGCTCGGAGAAGATCTGCGTGACATCGCCTGCTGTACGCAGCAGTTCGGTCAGGCTCTCGTTGCGGTTGTTGAGCGACTCCGACACCCGCGAGAGTCCGTCGAAGGTGGGCCCGAGCTGTGGTGACACCTGATCAAGCGTCTGCGCGAGTGTGTCGAGCGACTGGTTGAGCGCCTGGGTGTTGGTGTCCCGGGTATTGGCGGTCAGCTCACTGACCGCGTCGGTCAACGAGTATGGCGAGGTGGTCCGGCTGGTCGGGATGACCTGGTCGGTCGACAGCGTGCCGCTGCCTTCGGATTCCAGCGTCAGCACGCGCTCACCGAGCAGGCTGCCGGTGCGGATGTGGGCGGTGCTGTCCGAACCCAGCGCGTACTTGCTGCTGATCGTGAACTTGACCAGGGCGTCGCCGTTGTCGAGTTCGATCGATGACACCGACCCGACCTTGATCCCCGACACGGTCACGTCGTTGCCGCTCACCAGCCCACCGGCCTCGGTGAAGAGTGCCTGGTAGCGCAGCGCGGTTGCCCACGAGATCAGTCGTTCGGGCTGCAGTCCGACGACGATGACGAGGACGATGACGGCCACGCCGATGAAGCCTGCCCGGACGAGCTGAGGGCCGCGATATTTGAGCATCTACTCGTCCACACACCTTCCGGTCTCTTGTTTGATCCAGGGGAACACCACCGTGCGGCCCTCCAGATCACTGGCGCGGAAGGTGACACCGCAGATGTAGTACGGGAAGAACGCCCCGTACGACCCGACGCGCGCGAGCTTGCGATAGATCTCGGGGAGCCGCTGGATCGTGGCCTCGAGGCGCTCCAGGTCGGTGTTGAGCACCGGAGCCAGCCGGTGCAACTGGTCCACGGTGCCTGCCAGCGGCGACCGGGCGCGACCGAGCAGGTCGGCCAGTGAGGTGGTTCCGTTGTCCAGCGACTCGATGGCCGTGCCGATGGGGTCGCGGTCCTGGGAGAGCCCGGAGATCAGCTGCTCGAGCTTGTCGATCGCTCCGGAGAACTCGTCACCGTCCTTGGACAGCGTGTCCAGCACCGTGCGCAGTTCGTCGATCAACTGCTCGATCACCTGGTTGTTGTCGGCCAGCGAGTTGCTGAACGACGAGGTCCTGCTGAACAGCGATTCCAGCGTGCCACCCTGCCCCTGCAGTATCTGGACCAGTGAGCCGGTGAGCGCGTTGACGTCCTGGGGGTTCAGGCCCTGGATGACCGGTTTGAGCCCGCCCAGCAGCAGATCCAGATCGAGGGCAGGCGCGGTGCGCTCCTCGGGGATCTGCGATCCGACCGGCAGGATCTTCGTCGAATCCGGCGTGTCGATGAGCTCGACGTAGCGGTCCCCCACCAGGTTGAGATACCGGATCGCGACCTTCGTCCCGGTGGTCAGCTGCGTGCTGCGATCGGCTTCGAAGGTCACCAGCACCTTGCGATCGGGCTGGAGTTCGACGTCGTTGACTGTGCCGATGCGGATACCGGCGATCCTGACCGTGTCGCCCGGCTTCAGTCGCGAGGCGTCGGTGAAGACGGCCGAATACTCGCTGCTCGCACCGGTTCTGGTGTCGCTGAAGACCAGGAACACGAACGCGGTCAGCAGCACCGAGATGATCGCGAAGATCATCAGCTTGACGAAGGTCGAGACGGAACTCGTCATCCCGGCATACCGATCTGTGCGCTGTTGCGGGGCGGACCGTCGAGCGGCCCGTAGAGCCAGTTCTTGAGCCCCTCGGAGTTCAGCAGGATGCCGGAGTTGCCGTACTGCGCGGGGTTCGACCCGACGTCGCCGACGATGAACGGCGGCCGGAACTCCGCCGGCTGCTCGGGCAGACCGAGTTCCTCGCAGAAGTCGGCGCCGCCGCTGGACGCCGCCACCTTCGGCAGGTCACCGGGGTAGCGGTAGCGCTCGACACCGAGGGTCAGGCCGGCGTTGACGAGGATGCCCGAGTACTGCGGCGGGGATTTCGCGAACGGGATGAGGCCGCCGACGCCACACCAGATCGACTCGCGATACTTGTTGAGCAGTTCCGATGTCGGCACCAACTCGCGGAGAACGTCGGTCAGCGCCTGCTGGTTGCCGCCCACCACCTCGTTGCCGAGGTCCGCCAGACCGATGCTGCTGACCAGGAAGGCGTCCAGGTTCTGCTGCTGGTCGACGATCGAATTGCTCACCGACGTGGTGCTCTGGATGGTCGACAGCAGATCCGGAGTCGCATCGGCGTATGCGGTCAGGGTGGGCCTCAGGGCCTCCATGTCGCGCGACAGGTTCGACAGGCTCGGCTCGAGCTCGGCGAGCAGTGCGTTGAAGTCGACGAGGGTCTTGCCGAACTGCTCGCCGCGTCCATTGAACGCCGACGAGATCGCGCCAAGCGTCTCATTGAGTTTCGCCGGATCGATCTTGTCCAGCACGTTCACCAACTGCTGGAACACCGTGTTCACCTCGACGGTGACGTGCCGGTTCTCGATGACCTGTCCCGCCGCCAGTCGGGTCGGCTCCGGATCGGGCGGCGGCACCATCTCCACGAACTTGGCGCCGAACACGGTGGTGGAGGCGATGTCGACGCGTACGTTCGATGGGATCAGCTTCAGCTGTTCGGGATTCATCGCCAGGTGCAGCACGGCCTTGCCGTCGGCGCGTTCCTCGATCGAGGACACCTGGCCGACCTGGACGCCGCGCATCTTCACCCGGGCCTCGGGGTTCATCACCAGGCCGGCACGGTCGGCCACCACCGTCACCGGGACGGTGCTGGTGAAACTGCCACGGAACAGGCCGATCGCCAGGGCGATGACGAGCCCGAACACCACCAGGGTGCCCAGGCCGGCAAGGGCGGCGTAGTTCCGGCCGCCGGTGTTGCTCTGCGCCATGATCCCCCCTAACCCGACAGGTTGAAGTTGCCGTTGGAACCGTAGACCGACAGGGACACCAGCAGGGTCACCGACACCACGACGATGAGCGAGGTGCGCACGGCATTGCCCACGGCGTTACCCACCCCCGACGGCCCCCCCGACGCGAAATAGCCGAAGTAAGTGTGCACCAGCAGGATCGAGATCGCCATCAAAATGGCCTGAAGGAATGACCACAACAGGTCTATCGGGTTGAGGAACGTGTCGAAGTAGTGCGAGTACAGCCCGCCGGACTGCCCGAGCAGCATCACCGTGGTGAACTGGCTGGCCACGAACGACAGGATCACCGCGATCGCGTACAGCGGTGTCACCGCAACCATCCCGGCCACGATCCGGGTGCTCACCAGGTACTCGACCGGACGGATGCCCATCGACTCGAGCGCGTCGATCTCCTCGTTGATGCGCATGGCGCCGAGCTGCGCGGTGACCCCGGCGCCGAAGGTGGCGGCGAGGCCGATCCCGGCCACCACCGGTGCGGCGATGCGCACGTTGATGAATGCCGCCAGGAAGCCCGTCAGCGCCTCGATGCCGATGTTGCCCAGCGAGCTGTAGCCCTGGATCGCCAGCACGCCGCCGGTGGCCAGCGTCAGGAATCCGACGATCACCACGGTGCCGCCGATCATCGCCAACGTGCCTGCACCCATGGAGATCTCGGCGATCAGCCGGATGATTTCCTTGCGGAAGTGCACCGTCGCGTGCGGCGTGCCCGCCAGCGCCCGGCCGTAGAACATGGTGTGGTCGCCGATGCGGCTCAGCGTTCCCACCGGCCGGCTGAACTGCTTGGCGATGCGCGGATACGTGGCCCGCAGCGTGGTCAGGGTTCCCATGTCTAGCCCGTCGTCATCTGGATGCCGATGGCGGTGACTACCACGTTGATCACAAACAGCGCCATGAACGCGTACACCACCGTCTCGTTGACCGCATTGCCGACTGCCTTGGCGCCGCCGCCGGTGATCGTCAGGCCGCGGTAGCAGGCGACCATGCCGGCGATCAAGCCGAACAGCGCGGCCTTGACACACGAGATGATCACCTCGGGCACCCCGGTCAGCAGCGTGATCCCGGCGGCGAAGGCCCCGGGGTTGACGTCCTGGACGAACACCGAGAACACGTAGCCGCCGAGGATGCCGATGATCACCACCAGGCTGTTGAGCAGCAGCGCGACCAGACCCGAGGCCAGCATGCGCGGCGTGACCAGTCGCTGAACCGGGTTGATGCCCAGCACCTCCATCGCCTCGATCTCCTCGCGGATCGTGCGCGAGCCCAGGTCGGCGCACATCGCCGTCGCTCCGGCGCCGGCCACGATCAGCACCGTCACCAGCGGGCCCAGCTGCGTCACCGCACCGAATGCCGCACCCGCTCCCGACAGATCCGCCGCACCCAGTTCGCGCAGCAGGATGTTCAGCGTGAACGACACCAGGGTGGTGAACGGGATCGCCACCAGCAGTGTGGGCGCCAGCGACACGCGGGCGACGAACCACGACTGCTCGAAGAACTCGCGCCACTGGAACGGCCTGCGGAAGATGAACCGGATCGCATCGGCGAACATCGCGAACAGTCCCCCGACTGCCTGCATCGGCGCCGACGCCCGACCCAGGTTCACCCCTGTCGTCCACCGTTCAGCCATCGGATCCGGGTCCTTCCAGAATGGTGACCGCCGACACCGCTGTCGGGCCACCGATATTGTGCGCCAACCCTATCCGTGCACCGTCCACCTGATTGACCGCCTCCCCGCGCAACTGACCGAAGATCTCGACGCACTGCGCGACGCCGGTTGCTCCCGGCGGATGTCCCTTCGCCTTGAGTCCACCGCTCGGATTGACCGGCAATGCTCCCCCGACGGTGGTCGTCTCGGTCTCGACGAGCTTGTGGGCCTCGAAGCGGTCGGCGAACCCGAGGTCTTCGTAGCTGATCAGTTCGATGCCGGTGAAGTAGTCGTGCACCTCGGCGACGTCCACGTCGGCCGGTGAGAGTCCCGCCATTCCGAACGCCCGCTTGGCCGCCCGCACCGTCGCGGGGAATGTGGTCATGTCCGGTTTATGGGGGTACATCACGGAATCGAGCCCGAGTCCGACCCCGCGGATCCACACCGGCCGGTCGGTGAACCGGTCCACCACGTCCTCGGCCGCCAGCACGAGGGCGGCGGCTCCGTCGCTCTGCGGCGCGCAGTCGTAGACGCCGAACGGGTCGACCACCATCGGCGCGGACATCGCCTGCTCGACGGTGATCTCGAAGCGCAACCGGGCCTTGGGATTGTCCACGGCGTGCCGGTGGTTCTTGACGGCGATCATCGCGAGGTGCTCGCGCGTCGCCGGTGACTCGTGCAGGTAGCGCCGGACGTGCAGGGCAAATCCGGCGGGCGCGACGAGACCGAGCGGGTGGTCCCACGCCATGTCGCGAGTCATCGCCTCCCAGCCCCACAGCATGTCCTTGGTCGCGACCTCGCGCAGCTTGTCCGCACCCATCACCAGTGCGACGTCGGCCGCACCCGAGGCGACACCGTACAGGGCGTTGCGCACGGCGTCATTACCGGTGGCACAGGAGTTCTCGATGTGCGTGACGGGCAGTTCGTGCAGATCGAGGGTGTCGGCGAGGATGCCGGACGGGAAACCGTCCGTCGTTCCCATCGCGCCGAACCAGGCGGCGTCGAGGTCGGCCTTGGACATGCCCTTGTCGACACTGGCGGCACAGTCGGCGAACGCCATCGCCAGGAGATCCTTGATACCGAAGGCGAAATGCTCGGCGAACGGCGTCATTCCGGCGCCGACGACGGCGACCTTCCTCATGCCGCACCCGCGGAGCGGTCGCACAGCGACTCGCGCGACGATGCCGCGTCGGGTTCGAAGGCATACCCGTAGTCGGGCACACCGGAGCGCACGGCGATCCGGCGCAGCGCCAGCCGGCCACGGTCACCGATGTCCACCGAACCCGGGGCCGCGCCGGTCACCTTCACCAACGCACGCACCGCCACCCCGTCGAGCTCGACGATCACCAGGGAGTACGGCGACCGCAGGCCGGGCACCGGAATCCGCACGGTCGCTTCGGTGTAGACGGTTCCCGTCTTCGGCAACGGAACCAGCTCGTAGTCGGTGCTCAGCGAGCAGTCCTCTCCGACCCGGTACCGCGGCGGGAAGTCGAGCTGTTCGCTGCCGGCGTATCTGCCTGCTTCCCAACGAACTTTGGCTTCGAAGGCGCGTTCGTAGGCGGCCAGCGAGATCGGCAGATCCGCGCCGGGGGTGACGGCGCCGTCCGGCAACGGACGTGCCGCCGGTTCTCGTCGATTCACCTGAGCCTCGCCGCCTGCGACCGTGATCCCGGAAAGACTTGCCTGCTCGACCGCAACCAAGGGGCCAATGGTATCGGACTCGGTAAGGCTTGCGAGCGCGAATAATCCGGCACTTGCTCCATAAGTCGGCATATGTGGCGGCGTGCCCGCACACAGCTCCGTCACCTTGTCGTACTCCACGCCGGCGACCGCGACGGGCGTGTCCAACCACGCTGCCGACAGCGATGCCAGCAAGCCCCGCTCGTGCAGCAGCCGCGGATCTCCGTAGTCGTGCACCACCCCGATCGCGTTGCGGGTGCGGACGGGCAGGCTGCGGGCCACCCGGGCAGCGGTGCGCACCTTCCTGCCGTGGTCGGCGGTCAGGATCGCCGCGGCGCCCGCGGGATCCAGGTCGACGCCGATGATCAGCGAGCGGGGCCGTGCCGAGCTCACCGCGTCGAGCGTGGCGGGAGCCCCGCCCAACCGCTCGTCGACCTCGAGCTCCGGGTCCAGTCCGAGGCCGGCCAGCAGCACCGCGGCGTTGCTGCTCTCCACCGGCGGCAGGTCACGGCTGACCAGCACCACCCGCTCGACCGCTCCACCGGCGTCCAGCGCCGCGCGGCCGGCTTCGACCGCCATCGTGATCGCATCCTCGTCGTCGCCCGCCACCCGGTGCCGGGGTGTTCCCCAGCACGGGAGGTAGGTCCCGATGGATGCGATGTGTGGCATGGGCTGTTGAGCGACCTTTCTAGGTGACGGCGCCGGCGGTCTTGAGCTCGATGATGCGGTCCCAATCCAGGCCGAGCTCGACCAGGATGTCGTCGGTCTGCTCGGCGAACCCCGGCGCCGGGCCGGTCCGCGGTGCGGCGACGTCGAACTGCACCGGGTTGGCGACCAGTTCGAGCTCGCCGGCCTGCACCATGTATTCGTTGGCCCTGACCTGCGCATCCTGGGCGGCCTGCAGCGTGTCCTGCACGGGCGCCCACGGCCCGGCGAGCGTGGAGAACCGCTCGCTCCACTCGACCAGGGGCCGCTTCTTCATCGCCTCGGTGAGGATCTCGTTGGCCGCTGCGGTGTTCTCGGCGATCGACTCCGCCGTGGCGAACCGCGGGTCGTCGGCGAGCTCCGTGAGGTCCATGTGCCGGCACACGTCGGCCCAGAACTTCGTGGGCTGCATCATCACGAACGAGATGTAGCGGTCGTCGGCGGTGGGGTACAGCCCGACGAGCGGGTTGATGGGCGAACCGTGCACGCCGGGTGGGAAGGCCTCCATGCGTTCGCCGAGATGGTTGGTCAATGCCACGGTGTGCCCCATCGACCACAGGCCACTGCCCAGCAGCGAGACGTCCACGACCGAGGGTTCGCCGGTGCGCTCGCGCTTCAGCAGCGCTGCGGCGATACCGCCTGCGAGATTGGTGCCGGAGATGGTGTCGCCGTAGGCGGGCCCGGGCGGTCCGATCATGCCGGGCATGTCGGGAGGGGTGATGGTGCGCGCCGTGCCTGCACGGCACCAGAAGGCCGTCATGTCATAGCCCCCCTTCACCGCTTCCTCGCCGCGCGGCCCCAACGCGCTGCCTCTTGCATAGATGATGTCGGGGTTGACGGCACGGATGTCGTCGATATCGATACCGAATTTCTTACGGTGCCCCGGCAGGAAGCTGGTGAGGAACACATCGGCCCGGCGGGCCAGCTCGAGCAGCACGTCCCTGCCCTCGGGCACCGACATGTCCAGTCCGATGCTGCGTTTACCCCGGTTGGCGTGCTCGATATTGGGATTCGGGTCGCCCTCGACCCGCAACAACCCGGTCTGCCTCAGGCCGCGCTGCGGGTCCCCCGTCACCGCATGCTCGACCTTGATCACGTCGGCGCCCCATTCGCCGAGCACCGCACCCGCCGACGGCACGAAGCCGTACATCGCGACCTCGAGCACCCGGATGCCCTCGAGTGGCCCGGTCACGACAGCACCCGCGCGAAGGTCTTGGTCTCGAGGAACTCCTCGAGCCCCGCGGTGCCCATCTCGCGGCCGATGCCGGACTGCTTGAATCCGCCGAAGGGCGTGTCGGGGTTGAAGTAGTTGCCGCCGTTGATCGAGAAGGTGCCGGTGCGGATACGCCGGGCGAGCGCCAGCGCGCGCTCCTCGCTGCCGAACACGGCGCCCGACAACCCGTAGATGGAGTTGTTGGCGATCCGCACCGCGTCGTCGTCGTCGGAATAGGTGATCACCACGAGCACCGGTCCGAACACCTCATCCTGGGCGATCTCGCTGTCCGGGTGCACGTCGGCGAGCAGCGTCGGCTTATAGAAGTAGCCGGGGTCGACCTTCTCGCCGCCGGTGACCAGGGTGGCGCCGGCCTGCACTGCGCGCTGCACCATGCCGTCGACCTTGTCGCGCTGCTTCTCGCTGATCAGAGGACCCATGTAAACGGACGGGTCGACTGGATTTCCGAAGCGCACGTGCCCGAAGTTGTTCTTGATCAGCTCGACGATCTCGTCCTTGTGGGCCTCCGGCACGAGCAGTCGCGACGTGAGCGCGCAGCCCTGGCCGGCGTGCGTCACCATGCTGAACGCGGAGAACAGCGCGGCCATGCTGAAGTCGGCGTCGTCGAGCACGATCGCGGCCGACTTCCCGCCGAGTTCGAGGAACACCTTCTTGAGCGTCTCGCTGGCGGCGGCCATGATCCGGCGGCCGGTCGGCGTCGATCCGGTGAAGGTGACCATGTCCACGTCCGGGCTGGTCGTCAGCACCGCGCCGACCTCGGGATCGGCGCCGGAGAGCACGTTGACGACGCCGGCCGGGATGTCGGTGTGCTCGGCGATCAGCTCACCGAGGGCGAGGGTGATCAGCGGGGTGTCCGGCGCCGACTTCAGCACAACGGTGCAGCCGGCGGCCAGCGCGGGCGCCAGCTTCGCCAGCGCCAGCTGGTTGGGGTAGTTGTAGGCGATGATCGCGGCGACGACGCCCGCGGCTTCCTTCTCGACCCACCGGTGGTGCTGCATACCGCGGCTCTCGATGTTGCCGAGGTCCTCGGTCATCGGATAGCTCTTCAGCAGATCCGCGTAGTAGCGCACGATCCCGATCGGCTGGTCCAGCTGCGCGCCCTGGCACAGCGACTCGGTGGCGCCCACCTCCGCGATGGTCAGGGCGGCGAGTTCGTCGCGGTGCTCGACCAACGTGCTGTGCAGCTGTTCGAGGCAGCGCACCCGCAGCGCGACGTCGGTCGCCCAGCCGGACTCGTCGAACGCCCGCCGGGCCGCGTCGACCGCGGCGCGGGCATCGGCCACCGTGGCGTCCGGCGCGTGACCGAGCACCTCGCCGGTGGCCGGATTGAGAGAGGGAAACGTCCGCTCGGTCTCGACCAGGCGCCCGTCGATCAGCAGTCTCCGGTCGGCCTTGTGTTCGGACGTCCCGGCACCGTGCGGGGCGATGGAGTCGGCCCCCGGGACGTCTTCCGAGATGGTCGGCGTTTCCTGCATCATCCTCCTAGCGGCACATGTGATGGAAATTTCATTCTCATCGAGGGCGAATCATACATTCACCCAGTGAGAACTCAAGGTTGCGTAGACCGGCTAGTCGTAGGCTTACGGTGCCGGGTGAGCAGCATAGGACGCCTTGACCGCGGCGTTTCGAATCTTGCAGAATCGCCACCCCCGAGAGTACGGTTCTCATAATCGGAAGGAAGATTCTTGACGTCTGCGACGACCGTGATCGACCCGGCCGCCTCCTCGAGGGCCGCCGGGCACACCTGCGCTGAGGCCACCGCAGCGAGGTTCCCCGCGTGAAGAATGCCGTGGTCACCGGAGGCGGCTCCGGTATCGGCGCCGCCATCGTCGCCCGCCTGCGCGCCGACGGCCATCACGTCGCGATCCTCGATCTGAACCCCGGCGACGACGAATTCGCCTTCGCCGCCGACGTCACCGACCGCGGTCAGGTCGACGACGCCCTGACCGCGGTGCGCGCCAAGCTCGGCCCGATCGCGATCCTGGTCAACGGCGCCGGCCTGGACAGCTTCAAGAAGTTCCACGACGTCACCTTCGAGCGCTGGCAGCGCGTGATCGACGTCAACCTCAACGGCGTCTTCCACTGCGTCCAGGCCGTGCTGCCCGACATGATCGAGGCCGGCTGGGGTCGCATCGTCAACATCTCGTCCTCGAGCACCCATTCGGGCGCCCCGTACATGGCGCCCTACGTGGCGGCCAAATCGGCGGTCAACGGGCTGACGAAGACGCTGGCGCTCGAGTACGGCCCGGCCGGAATCACGGTCAACGCCGTGCCGCCGGGCTTCATCGACACCCCGATGATGCGGGCGGCGGCCGAGAAGGGGTTCCTCGGCGACCTCGACCAGACCATCGCGGCCACGCCGGTGCGGCGGATGGGCCGGCCCGAGGACATCGCCGCGGCGTGCGCCTTCCTCATCTCCGAGGAGGCCGGTTACATCACCGGCCAGATCCTGGGCGTCAACGGCGGCCGGAACACCTGAACCGCCTCGGCCGGACATCGACCAAGAAACGAAAGGACACCACTGTGGGACGCGTTGAGGGCAAGGTCGCTTTCATCACCGGTGCAGCGCGCGGTCAGGGCCGCAGCCACGCCATCCGGCTGGCCGAGGAAGGCGCCGACATCATCGCCGTCGACATCTGCGCCGACATCGACACCGTCGGGTACCCCCTGGCCAGGCCGGAGGACCTCGAGGAGACCGCACAGTACGTCGAGAAGGCGGGCCGTAAGGCGGTCATCGCCCAGGCCGACGTGCGTGACGCGGCCGCGCTCAAGGCGGCGCTCGACAACGGGGTTGCCGAACTGGGCCACCTCGACATCGTCGTCGCCCAGGCCGGCATCGCCGCGATGAAGGGCGCCCCGGCGATGCAGGCGTGGACCGACGGCATCAACACCAACTTCGTCGGCACCATCAACGCCATCCAGGTGGCGCTCCCCCACCTGAAGGAGGGCGCCTCGATCATCGCGACGGCGTCGGCCGCCGCACTGATGGACGCCTCTAAGAAGGACCGTCCCGGGGCCGATCCCGGCGGGATGGGCTACATGACCTCCAAGCGCCTCATCTCTCAGTACGTGCACGACCTGGCGACCGAGCTGGCGGTCCGCAGCATCCGTGCCAACGTGATCCACCCGACCAACTGCAACACCGACATGCTGCAGAGCGAGCCGATGTACCGGTCGTTCCGGCCGGACCTCGAGAAGCCGACCCGCGCGGACGCCGAACTGGCGTTCGGGGTCCAGCAGGCCATGCCGGTGCCCTACATCGAGCCCGAGGACATCACCAACGCCGTGCTGTGGCTGGCCTCCGACGAGTCGCGATTCGTCACCGGCATGCAGCTGCGCGTCGACGCGGGCGGTTACCTCAAGTGGTACGACTACCACGTCTGATTCCGTTGCGCCGCAACACGGTTAGCCGACTGGAGGAAAGCAGTGAAGGTCTCAGTTGACGGCACGCGCTGCCAGGGCCACACGTTGTGCTCGATGATCGCTCCCGACTCCTTCGAACTCGACGACGTCGACGGCCACGCGTCGCCGGTGAGCGAGGACGTTCCGGGCGATCAGGAGGAGCAGGTGGCAGAGGCCGCGCACTCCTGCCCCGAACAGGCGATCGTCATCGAATGACTCCAACCACTCGGCAGGCCCCGCTCCAGGCAGAGGAGACGACCACGTGAGCATCGACGACGGTGTCACGACGGACGGCGACCGCAAGAAGAACACGTACCACTTCGACCGGCACACGCCGGAGTACCGCCTGCAGTTCCAGAAGATCACGGAGGAGATGCAGGCCAGGTGTCCGATGGCGTGGACCGACACCTACGACGGGCACTGGGTGGCCGCCGACAGCAGGCACGTGTTCGAACTGGCCCGCTGTCCCGTGGTGTCCAATCACCACGACATCACCGGTGAGACCCCGTTCAAGGGCATCACGATCCCGAAGGCCAGTCGCGCCACCGTCGTTCGCGGCGGCATCCTCGAGATGGACGAGCCGGAGCACAGCTCCTACCGCGGTGCGCTGAACCCGTACCTGTCCCCTGCCGCGATCAAGCGCTGGGAACCATTCGTCGACGAGATCACTCGCGCCGCGCTCGACGAGCACATCGCGTCGGGCCGCATCGACTTCGTCGAGCACCTCGCCAACGTGGTGCCCGCGGTGTTCACGCTCGCGATGATGGGCATCGAGCTGAAGAAGTGGAACGTCTACAGCGAGCCCACCCACGCGTCGGTGTACACCCCCGAGCACTCCCCGGAGCGCGAGAAGATCAACGCGCAGCACCGGGAGATGGGCATCGACCTCATCACCAACATGATGGAGATCCGCGAGAACCCGCGGCCGGGCCTGGTGAACGCTCTGGTGCAGTTGCGCATCGACGGCGAACCGGCACCGGACATGGAGATCCTCGGGAATCTCGGACTCATCATCGGTGGCGGGTTCGACACCACCACCGCGCTCACCGCTCACGCCCTGGAATGGCTCGGTGAGCATCCCGATGAACGCGAGCGGCTGTCCCGCGAACGCACGAAGCTGCTGCATCCCGCCACCGAGGAGTTCCTCCGGTTCTTCACACCCGCGCCCGGCGACGGGCGCACCTTCGCCGACGACGTGGAGGTCGAGGGCCAGCAGTTCAAGAAGTACGAGCGACTCTGGTTGTCCTGGGCGATGGCCAACCGCGACCCGTCGGTGTTCGACAAGCCGAACGAGATCATGCTCGATCGGAAGGGCAACCGGCACTTCAGCTTCGGTATCGGCGTACACCGCTGTGTCGGCTCGAACGTCGCCCGCACGGTGTTCAAGTCGATGCTGACCGCGGTGCTCGACCGGATGCCCGACTACGTGTGCGACCCCGAGGGCGCCGTGCACTACGACACCATCGGCGTCATCCAGGGCATGCGCAACCTGCCGGCGACCTTCACCCCCTCCGAACCGCTGGGCCCCGGCCTGGACGAGACGATCGACAAGTTGCAGCGGATCTGCAACGAGCAGGAGCTCGCCCGACCCATCACCGAGCGCAAGGAACCGGCGGTAATCGACTGATCTCTACACCGAGGTCAAGGCGAAATGGTTCTATGGGCCGGGGGAAGAACGGGAGGGAAGAAGCAGTGAAGCTCGTCAGTGCCCGCATCTCAACCGCCGCTGCGGCGTTCGCCGTCGCCGTGTTCACGGTGACCGCGATGGTGGCGGCCCCGCCCGCGTCCGCGATGCGCCTGGGCAACTACGACCTGCTCACGAACCGCTACGACCGGGCATCGTGGATGTGGTACCTGTCCTTCTGCGTTCCGGAGAAGAGCGCCGACTGCGCCAAGGTCAGCGCGCGGCCGCGGTTGAAGTTCTACGAGTACTACGAGAACAAGGCCTATCTCAAGGACGGTCGCTGGACGTTGGTCGTCGACGTCCCGGACGGTCTGCGCTGCCCCGGATACAATCTCCCGACCCGCGAGACCTACGTCTGGGACGACGCCACACTCGCCGGCACGATCGACTCGCGGTATGACGTCGGCTGCTTCAACGGCCCGCCCGGGACCCAGTTCTGGACGTTCGCGCTGCGGCGCCTGTAGCCGCACCGCGGCTGTACCAGGGCGGTGGTCGCGCTGTAACGACCAGAACCCTTGGAACGACATGCTGTTAGCCTGTAAAAGAAACCGGGCAACAACCTGTCGGAACGGGGTAGAAGCAGATTATGAAGCGTGTAAGAGTGCTGGCGGCAATCGGTGGTGGACTGGCGGTCTCCGCCCTGAGCCTCTCGGCCGGAGTGGCGTCCGCGCAGCCGAATCTGGATGCGGTCGTGAACACGACGTGTAGCTACGACCAGGTGATCGCGGCGCTGAACGATCAGCGGCCCGACCTCGCCGCCGAGGTGAATTCGTCGCCGGGGTTCCAGGGGCAGCTGCGCAGCTTCCTGGCGTCGGGGCCTGCCCAGCGGCAGCAGACCGTGAACTTCCTGAAGGGCAGCTCGATGGCTCAGGCCTACCTGGGCCCCATCGTGCAGATCTCCGGATCCTGCAGCAACTACTGATGTGACGGCGTCGGGGCCGGTCGCCATGAGCGACCGGCC
>NZ_JAUMSQ010000149.1:0-14856 GCF_030519285.1 Mycolicibacterium arseniciresistens | reverse complement strand
GACCTGCGGCACGCGGCCGGCCGCCAGGGCGTCGGCGGGAGTCGCGCCGCCGAGGTCGGCGTTCGGGGTGGTGACCCATCTGCTCAGCGCGACGAGTCCGCCCGGGAACACCTCGCGAACCGCCGCGATCCCGGGCAGGAAACCCCGCTCGGCACCGGCGTTGATCTGCCACATCGGAATCCGCCACTCCCGGCCGTCCCTGAGCCCGATCAGATCGCCCTCGGCCAACCGGTCGAGGACGGCCTGCGGCGTCACTCCGAGCAGTTCGGCGACCTGGGGCCGCGACAGCGACGCACCCAGTAGTTCCCGCCGGGCGAGGAAGTCGTTCTTCAGGCCCCGCAGCGCGGCTGCCCGCACCTCGTCGGTCGACGGGGCGGCGCCCCAGAGTGCGTCGTCGAGGCCGGCCTCATCGCGGTCGGCGACGGTCTCGACGAAGTCGGTGCGCACCGAGGCGGGCGCCGACTGCAGCGCGGTATGCACCGCCGACGCGATGTCCTCCACGGACGGCGCCGCGCGCTTGCGCACCTTCACCGTTGCCGACGATTCCCGCCTGCGACGGGCTTTCGCCGCCGCGGCATCGCTGGAAGTGGTTCTGACGGCCATGCGTCCAGTGTACGCGAAGCAAGATAAACAAGTAAACCATCCTCACCGGCTCCTCTTGCGTCATCGCGGAATGCACGTCGGGCGGACGCTGCTAGGGTCCGATCATGGGCTTCCTCGACGACGTGCGCCGGTTGAAGCAACTCCAGCAGGAGAATCCGCAGCTGTCCCGGCAAGAGCTCCAGCAGATGCTCGAGAACGACAAGCGGCGGGCCCACCACGGCGACTACGCCCCGAACGCGGTCAAGCCCTATGTCGAGGTGGTGCCCCCCAAGGCATGGAAGGCCGACCTCGACGGGTTCGTGGCTGATTACATCGGCATCGTCGGGCTGCAACCCGAGGACACGTTCGCGGTCTACCCGGAGCCCAACCGGGAGAATCCCGGCACCCTGACCATCATCTACCGCGACCGCCCCGAATACGCCGACGGACGCCGCCGATACCGCCGGATACTGCTCGGCGAGTGACCCGCACGCCACCTCGGCGATCGCGTCAATTCGACGACACACACCGTCCGACGGATTAGGGTCGGATTCGAGGATGGGCCGCGAACACTGTTCGCCTTCCGGCACTCGAGGTCGCGCGACCACGTCCGCGGGCGGGGTCGCCGCGCTCCCGAATGCCTTGGCGCACGGGAACACCGGCCGACGACGGCATGGGGGTTCGTCACGATGACCACAGCGGACGCCGTCTCGGAGCAGTCCGGGCGAAGGCCGGTCCTCCGACGCCCATCGTCATGCGGACGGCCGATACCGCTTGTGCAAGAGCAGCTTTCGTCGATCATCGGCGACCCAGAAGACTGACGAAGAGGAAGGTGTTGGCATGCCGCTTGGCGTGATCATCGGATTCGACGGCTCACCCGCTGCGACGGCGGCGATCGACGTGGGGAGGCTGCTCCTCCCTGGTGCGCACGCCTGGGTGGCGCACCTGTGGACTCCCCCGTTCACCAGCGATGCGCTCCGGCGGCGGCTGCGGGCCAGCGCACGCAGTGCCAGCGAACTGGTCGAGCTCACCGAGGTCGAGGGCGAGCGCGAAGCGCAGCGGGTGGCCGCCACGGGCACCACGCTGGCCAGAGCCGCGGGCCTCGACGCCGAGCCGCTGGTGAAACGGTCCTGGGGCGGAGAGGGTCTGGTACTGGCGCAACTCGCCGAGCAGGTCGCCGCTGACGTGGTGCTGGTCGGTTCCCGTGGGCTCGGCGGCGCACAGGCACTCCTGGGGTCGGTGTCGGACATCGCGGTGCAGTACGCATCGCGGCCCACCCTGGTGGCGCAGGCGCCGATGCTGGCCGACGAGTACGACGCGCTGGCCGAAGGACCGGTGGTGGTCGGTACGGACGGTTCGACCGGCGCGCACAGCGCGCTGGCGGCGGCCCAACGAATCTTCGCCGGCCGGGAGATCGTCGCGGTCGCGGTCGGGGACGGCGACGCAGAGACCGCCGCGGCCGACGGTGTGGTGATCGAGCCGGGCGGTGGCTCGGCACGGGCGACGGCGGAGGTCCTCGTGGACGTCGCGGCGCGCCGCCGCGCGGCGGTACTGGTCGTGGGGTCGCGCGGGCGATCGGCACTGCGTCAGGTGCTGCTCGGCAGTGTCGCGCGGGCGACGCTGCAATTCTCGCATCGGCCGGTGCTGGTGGTGCCCGGCGCATAGCGGTGGACCGCTTCGATTCCGCCGCGCAACGGCAGCCGCTCTACCTGCTGGCGGACAGCCAGTTGCTGTTCTGGAAGCGGCAGGGCCGACTGTTCCTCGACACGGTCCTCGCCGGGTTGATTCGCGACACACCGATCTGCGCCGCGTACATCGGGGCATCCAACGGGGACCGCCCGGAGTTCTACGACATCTTCGAGGCGGCGGTCGATGCGGTTGGAGTGACCGATCGACGGATGATCGAATCGTCGTTCCCCGCGGACGACCGAGCGTTTCTGGAGCGTGCCCGGCTGGTGGTACTGGCCGGCGGCGACGTGCGTCGCGGCTGGAAAACGTTCGAGGAGAACGGCATGAAGGACGCGATACTCAGCCGGTACGCGCGAGGGGCTGTGCTGCTTGGCATTTCAGCGGGAGCGATTCAACTCGGCCGCTATGGGATCGCAGAAACGCCGGAATCCTCCGCGAGCGACCTGCTCGAGGTGTTCGATCTCGTGCCCGCCGTCGTCGACACCCACGACGAGGAGGCCGGGTGGAGGCGGCTGTCCCGTGCGATCGGTTCACTCGAGGGAAGGGCTGCGGGACTCGGAATCCCCTCCGGCGGTGGGGTGATCGTTCATCCTGACACCACCATGGAGCCGGTGCGCCGCCCGGCGCGGGAATTTCGTTTCGAGTGCGCTCGGGTCACGAGCTCGGTGTTGCACACCGCATCGGACGAATGAGATGAGCGGCCGGTCTGTGCGTCCGGCTACCGGGGTCGAGCGGCGACCACCGCCGTCGCGCCCCGGGGTTGAGTGCGGAATTCGACGGTGACCGCAGGGTCGGCATACCGGGCGATCGCACGCAGTGCGGACGGGCTGTAGGCGCGCAGCGAGCTGATGACCGCGTCGTGGAGCGGCGGGACCAGCCCGGCGAGCGGCAGCGTGAACGCCAACAACCCCAGCTGGAGCGGCGCCCGCCACCTGCGCAGGTCGATGACCAACAACTTGTCCGCCACCCGGGTTCCCTCTGCGAACACCTTGGCGGCCTGCTCGGGTTGCAAGTGGTGCAAGGACAACGCGAAGACCGCGAGGTCGTAGTACCCGTCGGCGGCGTCGATCGCGGTGGCGTCCATCTCCCGCACCGTGGCGCGTGGATGACTGCCGAGGTCGCCGGCGGCGACGGCGGTCACGAACGCGGGATCGACGTCGGTGGCCGTCACCTGAGCAGAGGGGTGGAGCTCCAGGAGCTTGCGCGACAGCCCACCCAGACCGCACCCGAGTTCGAGGATCTTCGGCGAGGCGATGTCGGTCACCTCGGCCAGCACGGCCCGGGCGCACATCTCGTAATTGCCCATGAACCGCCGCCGGCCGGTGCGGTCGAGTGATTCGATGACCTTGCGCTTGCGGTCGTCGACGTCGTCGCGGTCCAGGTACTCGAGCCGGTCGGTCTGCAACCGCCGGTCCAGCCACGAGGCATCCGGCCCGCCTCGGGGCATGCTCACAATGTCGTCGTGTGTCGTCCCCATGTGGACCATCATGAATGACGGCAGCCATGCTCCGGCGTGAAAGACGAAGTCGAAGGCAAATGCGCTCGACTTTGCGCCGTCCGGCCCGGTTCCGGGGTTCGCGGGCAGTCCGGTGATATTTGCCGGAACCTCGCGTTCGCCCCCTTCGCCGATGCGTGCCCGGCATTGTCCGATGCCCGGATCCGACCATTGCAGCGACGCGGCCGCGGCTCGTCACATCGATTACAGACCCCATCCCGACCGGCCGGTCCGGGCCGAATTCGAGATCCGCTCACCAACCGTGAGCGCGCGTCCGCCACCCGGCCGAAGCCCGCGAATGCCGCTGGGATACTTGAAAAGGCCGATTTCTCGGCACAGTTCGGATCGGGTCGGACACGCAGCCGAGCGCGGTTCTTGAATTGACAATGAACGACTGCCGGGGACGCGGTCCTCGGGACAATGGTTCGCCGGGCCGTGACGTGTCCAAAGGTGCGGGCCGCCGCGCCTCGGAGGCTGTATGCCTCATGAGGAAGAATGATCGTCAATTTCTTTGCTGACCGGAGCCCCGAGTGTTAGCCTGAGCCGGTCGGGAAGATGCGAATCCATGGTCGCATTCGGGCCTTCCCCGCGTCGCCGGTGCGCGCTTTCTCTCGGACGCGTCGGGCGAAAGAACGGGCACTTCACAGGCAACGGTGAGGTCTTCAGCAGTAACCCGGACCCAGCCAGATAGGGCGTTGACACATGGGATCTGACTTGATGAACAACAGGAAGATCCGCTCCTTCAGGGACATCGAGGATTTGTGTTGCCCCGATGACACGATCGTGACGTTGTGCGGCGGCGGACTGGACAGCGCGTATCTCCTGGCGCAGCTGGCGAAACTCGACGTACATGTGGTTGCGCTGTCCGTCGACGTCGGCGACGACTTCGACATCGGCCAGTTCTCGCACATCGCCGACAAGTTCGACGTACACATCACGAGGGTGGACTGCAGAAGAGAATTCGCCGAGGAATTCGTGCACGCGTCGATGCTCGCCGGCGGAAGGTATCTCGGACAGCATCCGATCAGTGCATCCCTGTCACGACCGTTGATCGCACGAGTCGGTGTGGAGCTTGCGCGATCGGTCGGGGCGAAGTGTCTGCTCCACACAGCCAATCAGTCGCAGAACAGCCTGCGAAGGCTCAATGGGGCCATCAGCGACCTGGGTTTCGACGGCTACTACGGATCGCCGTATGAGTTCGACGCTCTCTCCCGCGACTTCAAGCGCCTGGAGCTGCAGGAGAGTTTCGGGATCTCCGGTTTCGCGAATCGGTACCTCAGCACCGACACCAACCTGTGGTGCAGGGAGTTCGAGAGCGGGACGCTCGACGACCCCGAAGCTTTCCAGATCGACGAGAATCTCTATGAGTGGTCTGTCGCATCCGAGACGGCCAGTCGGGTGATCGAGCTGCGGTTCGACGCGGGGCGTCTGGTGTCGGTGGACGCCGAGCCCGTCACCGACCTCGTCGAACTGATCTCCAACATCAACGCCAAAGTCGGTCGCTACGGCATCGGACGGTTCTCCAGCCTGGAGCACCTGGAAGGTGGCGAGAAGGTGCTCGAGGTGCGCGAAGCACCCGCCGCGGCACTCATCCTCGAAGCCTTCGGTCAGTTGGCATCGGCGACACTGGACGTGGAGACCCTGCGTTGGATGCGAACGCTCGGCGACGCCCTGATCATGGAGGCCGTGGAGGGGCGGTGGTTCCGCGGTCTCCGCACGGCATTGCAGTCCTTCCTCGAAGTCAGTGCTCATCGCGTCAGTGGGACCGTCAGGTTCACCCTGCGCAACGGGGGGTTCGAGCTCGAAGGATTGAAGGCCGTTTCGCCGCTCTACATCCGCGATCGCGAGCAGTGGGAGTACCACAAGGCCGCCGCGGCCAGGTCCGTGACGCTGAGTCGGCTCAACGGTTCTGCCGTCTCGACGGCATAGGCGCTCACCGTGCGTCGCTCCAGGGCATGGTTGTCTCGTCGCCGTAATCTCGAATGATGAGCGGACCCGGCCGCAGTCCCGGCATCGACGGGGGTCATCCCGGCGCGATCGGTGAGATGGACCTGCGGGTGCGGGCGCTGGAAAGCGTGCTCGTCGAAAAGGGATATGTCGATCCAGCGGCACTGGACGAGGTCATCGACACCTACGAGACGCGCGTCGGACCTCGCAACGGTGCGCGTGTGGTGGCTCGGGCGTGGGTTGATCCGGGCTACCGCGACTGGTTGCTGACCGACGCCACCGCCGCGATCGCGTCACTGGGCTACACCGGCAGGCAGGGCGAGCACATGGTCGCCGTCGAGAACACTCCCACGCGACACAATCTGGTGGTCTGCACGCTGTGCAGCTGCTACCCGTGGACTGTGTTGGGCCTGCCACCCACGTGGTACAAGAGCGCGCCGTACCGGTCGCGCGCGGTACGTGACCCGCGCGGTGTGCTGGCCGATTTCGGTGTGCGGCTACCGCCGGACACGGAGATCCGGGTCTGGGATTCGACCGCCGAAATCCGTTACCTCGTCCTGCCGTTGCGACCGGTGGGCACCGAACATCTCGACGAGGAGGATCTCGCCGCGTTGGTGACCCGTGATTCGATGATCGGCGCCGGCCTCCCCCGTGAGCCGGAGAGCGTCGGCGCATGAGCAGCGGGGAGTACGTCACCTACGCCGATCTGGGCGGCCAACCGCATCACGGACCGGTTGTCCCCGGTTCCGAACACGCACTGTGGCATGCGGCTTGGGAGCCGCGGCTGTTCGCGCTGCACCTGGCTCTGGGCGCCGCCGGGGTGTGGAACCTCGACATGGCACGTTCCGCGCGCGAGACCCTGGCGGACTACGACCGGCGGAGCTACTACGAGATCTGGTTCGCCGGACTGCTCAAGCTGCTCGAGGAGGGCGGATTGGTCACCGCCGACGAACTGATCGCCGGCCGGTCGTTACACCCACCGCGACCGGTGCGCCGTGTCCTGCACGCACGCGATGTGCCGAAGATGTATGCACGCGGAGCGCCCTCCGAGCGGCCCGCGACCACGGAGCCGCGGTTCACCGTCGGTCAGCGCGTGCGCACGGTCACCGGGCCCTTCGCGCATCACACGCGGCTTCCGCGGTATGCCCGGGGCAAGCCGGCGGTGATCGAATTCGTGCACGGAACACATGTCTTCGCAGACTCGAACGCCCATGGCGTGGGAGAACAGCCGCAGTGGCTCTATGGGGTGGCGTTCCGCGGTACCGAGTTGTGGCCGGACGCAGACCCGGGCCTGACTGTGTCGATCGACGCGTGGGAACCGTATCTGGAACCAGCATGAATCAGCGTCACTCGCCTCCCTCGATCGCCGGCGCCGACGAGGTGACGTTCGAGAGTCCCTGGCAGGCAAGGGTTTTTGCGATCGCGGTCTGTCTGCACGAGCGCGGGCTGTACAGCTGGGCCGAGTGGGCCGACGCGCTCGCCACCCGCATCACGGCGGCACAGGCGGCGGGTGACGCCGACATGGGCGACACCTACTACCACCACTGGCTCTGCGCACTCGAAGACCTCTTGGCGCGCAAGGGCGTCGAACCGGACGAGACCGCACGCTGGCACGGCGCGTGGCAGCGCGCGGCGCACCGCACACCGCATGGCCGGCCGATCGAAGTGCAGCCGAGCGACTTCGACGCCGGTCCTGACGAGTAGCCGACGCGGGCGTGAAGCGTCACCAGGCGTGAAACGACGCTGACGGACGGAAAAACTCTCAACTCCGGTGCCGAATTCCTAGCGAACACTTCGAAGAAGTGGTCGGATGGTTCATGGGCGCCCCCGTCACGCACCGGCCCGCCGGCCGACACCCTTCCCACCGCTGGTGGGAGTCGCCGGCGGCTCGACAAGCGCCGGTTCGAGGTCACGAGACCCCGACCAGACATGGCAAACATGATGTGCGTACATCGAGCACGCTCACGCACCGCGCGTGTCGCTACCCACCGACGACTGACGGTCGACGTCATCAGTTGCTGAAGCCGGGGGTGCCGCGAGCATCCCGATACCAGACCAGTCCCGTCCACCAGAGGCAGCCATGACCGACGACGCCGACATCCAGCCTGATCCGACCGCACATTGGTCCTTCGAAACCAAACAGGTCCACGCCGGTCAGCGGCCGGATGCGACCACCCATGCCCGTGCGCTACCGATCTACCAGACCACCTCCTACACATTCGACGACACCGCACACGCCGCCGCCCTGTTCGGCCTCGAGGTGCCGGGGAACATCTACACCCGCATCGGCAACCCGACGACCGACGTCGTCGAGCAGCGCATCGCCGCGCTCGAGGGTGGAGTGGCCGCACTGTTCCTGGCCTCCGGACAGGCCGCCGGCACCTTCGCCATACTGAATCTCGCCGGAACCGGTGACCACATCGTGTCGAGCCCGCGGCTCTTCGGCAGCACCTACAACCTGTTTCATTACACGCTTGCCAGGCTCGGCATCTCGGTCACCTTCGTCGATCCCGACGATCCTGAATCGTGGCAGGCGGCGATACGGCCGAACACCAAGGCGTTGTTCGCCGAGACCATCTCGAACCCGAAGAGCGACGTGCTGGACACGCCACGCGTCGCCGCCGTCGCACACGAGAACGGCGTGCCGTTGGTCGTGGACAACACCATCGCCACGCCGTACCTGATCCAGCCGATCACCCAGGGTGCCGACATCGTGGTGCACTCGGCCACCAAGTACCTCGGCGGGCACGGGACCGCGATCGCCGGTGTGATCGTCGACGGCGGCACCTTCGACTGGACGCAGGGCCGCTTCCCCGGCTTCACGGCTCCCGACCCCAGCTACCACGGCATCGTGTACGCCGACATGCCTGCGCCGTTCGTCACCAAGGCCCGGCTGCAACTGTTGCGCGACATGGGTTCCGCGGCTTCGCCGTTCAACGCGTTCCTGGTGGCCCAGGGTCTCGAGACGCTGAGTCTACGAATCGAACGCCACGTCGCCAATGCGCAACGGGTCGCCGAATACCTGGCCGGCCACGACGGCGTGCTGTCCGTCAACTATGCGGGACTGCCGAGTTCACCGTGGCACGAGCGGGCGAAGAGGCTGGCGCCCAGAGGAACCGGAGCCGTTCTCGCGTTCGAACTCGCCGGTGGCATCGAGGCAGGCAAGGCGTTCGTCAACGCGCTGAGACTGCACAGCCATGTCGCCAACATCGGCGACGTGCGCTCACTGGTGATCCACCCGGCATCGACGACCCACGGCCAGTTGAGCCCCGAGGAGCAACTGTCCTGCGGCGTCAGCCCAGGGCTGGTGCGATTGTCCGTCGGCATCGAGGGCATCGACGACATCCTGGCCGATCTGGAACTCGGCTTCGCCGCGTCACGGAAGTGCGGGGACGTCACGATGGCCGGAGCAGTGATCGGTGCGGCAACGGCTCACTGAACGCCGGAAGCTCAGGCGTCCGATGGCTTACGCGCCGAGGCGATCACATAGTCGGTCAAGCCCACTCCGCGTTCCCAGATCTCCACGCCGCGGCACTGGGCTCGGTCGTCTTCCGACACCTCCACGACCACTTCGTCCATCTTCTTCCCCTCGACGCGCTGGCGGCTGTACTTGGCCATGCCGGGGAACACGTCCTGCCGGATCGACTCCACACGGACATCGCCGAATCCGGCGGCAGACAGCCGCCGTGGGTACTCCTCGCGGTCGTAGAGGTTGGCCTCCGGAACGTGGCCGTACTTGCGTGCGAAGGCGGTGGCCCGGCTCGTCTTCTTGCCCGGAACCGGGAGCATGTCGGCGATCGCGATGGACCCTCCGGGTTTGAGGACTCGAAATGCCTCGCGCAGGAACTGTTCACGCGTGTCGAAGTGGAACGCGCACTCCAGGGCCAGGACTGTGTCGAACGTCGCGTCGGGGAATTCCATCGCGGTCGCCGAACCGAGCCTCAGGTCGATGCGATCCTGCAGCCCGCGCTTGGCGACCCGCTCCCTGCCCTTCTCGATGTGGACGGGGGTGATGTCGATGCCCGTGACGCGCGACAGCTTGAAGCGGTCGAGGAGAACGAAGTCCTGCTCGGCGAAACCCACGCCGACGTCGAGGACTTCGTCGCCTGGTTGCAGTCCGGCTCGCGTTCCCAGCAGTTCCACCATCGCGACGCAGGCGTCGGGGTAGGTGCGCGCCTCTTTCCAATAGCCGAGGTTGAGCCACAACGGCTTGTCGTCGTCGACGAAGCCCTCGTCCAGGAAGTCGATGACATCGTCTCCGAGGGTGGTGTAGTAGGCCGCCGCATCCTTCTGTCGCACCAGGGTGAAGGAGCGGACAACCGTCAGGAACCCCCAGTAGATCGAGAGGGCGATTCGGCGCATTTTGTTCCTCCGGGGATCGTCGTTGGCTAGAGCAGTCCGAACCGTCGCAGGTCGGTGACGTACTTCATGATGACGGGCGCCGTGACGTGCGGGATGTCCGAGATGTCCCGGTCCAATGTGAATTTCGCTTCCTTGAACGCGGACCGGAACCTGTCGGTCGGCGCCCATGATCCCTGCATCGGCTCGGGAAGGTCGAAGTGTCCGGAAGGACGCAGCTGCAGCATCTGCAGCACCGAGTGCTCACGCTGCTTCTCCGGCAGAGCGCCCAGCGCCGTCTCGAACCGGTGCAACCACTCGCCGAAGTCGTCGATGCGCTTGATCGGCAGACCGGCATCCACCAGCCAGTCGACGTACTCGTCGGGCCCGATGCCGTCGTCGTGCGGGTTCATCACGTGATAGGTGGCGAACCCGTCGCCCATCCGGGCACTCAGCGTGGCGATCGACTCGGCGACGAAATCGACGGGCAGCCCGTCGAAATGGGCGCGCTGCCGGTTGCCTGCGGCGTCGCGCGCGAAGAACGAGCCGGGCGCCAGGCCGGTGGCCACCATGCTGAGCACCATTCGGCTGACGATGTCCGACACGTTGAGCTGGCCCGCGTAGGTCGGCTCGGCCAGGATCACGTCGCAGCGGAACACCGCGACGGGCAGCCCGCACAGGTCATGGGCCTCGCGCAGCAGCACTTCGCCGGCCCACTTGCTGTTCGCGTATCCGTTGCCGAAGCCGCCGTCGTTGATGCGGGTGGGGCTGATGACCCGGATGTCGGCATCCTCGGTGAACTCGGACGGGTCGATCTGGTTCCTCACGTCGCCACTGGACACGTAGCCGTAGGGCTTGAGTTTCGAGGTGAGCGCAAAACGGAGCAACTCGGCCGTGCCCACGACGTTGGGACCGAACAGCTCGCTGTAGGGGAAGACACCGTTGACCATCGCCGCGGGATCGACGATCAGATCGACGCTCTCGGCCAGCGCCTGCCAGAGTTCCTCGTCCAGCCCCAGGTTCGCCTCGCCCTTGTCACCCGCGATGACCTCCAGATGATCGGCGGCGAGTTCCTGGAAGTGCCGCAGCAGTCCCGGGTCGCCGCTGTCGAAGGTCTTGTGCAGGCGGAGCCGCGCCTCCTCGTCGGACGCGGCTCGCACCAGGCAGATCAGCGTGCCGTCGACCAGGTCCATCCGCTTCAGCCATTCCAGGGCCAGGTATCGCCCGAGGTAGCCGGTCGCTCCGGTG
The DNA here is from genome assembly GCF_030519285.1 of Mycolicibacterium arseniciresistens. Taxonomy (NCBI): domain Bacteria; kingdom Bacillati; phylum Actinomycetota; class Actinomycetes; order Mycobacteriales; family Mycobacteriaceae; genus Mycobacterium; species Mycolicibacterium arseniciresistens. Next base: position 3,557 of record NZ_JAUMSQ010000149.1, on the reverse strand, counting down.
AGCAGGACGGTCCGCACCTCGGCGCCCGGGCGCGGCAGGGTCGGGGCGGCGGTCAGCGTCGCAGCATCGATGAACTTGTCCAGCGTGAGGTCGCGGGCGTGCACCTCGGTGCTGTCGCGGCCGTGCACGGACGCGAAGCGCGGCCCGTGGCCGGCCTCCTCCTCGTCATCGTGCCTGTCCACCCGCAGGCTCAGTCCGCTCACCGATGGCGCGTCGAAGATGGCGCGCACCGACAGGTCGATGTCCAAGGTCATGTTGATCTTGCCGATCACCCGCATCGCCGACAGCGAATCCCCGCCGAGGTCGAAGAACGAGGTGTCGACCCCCACACGGTCGACGCCGAGCACCTCAGCGTAGATGTCGGCCACGACCTCCTCGGTCGGGCCGGTCGGAGCGCGGTAGGGGTGCGCATCCTGGTAGTCGGGCGCCGGCAGGGCGCGCGCGTCGAGCTTGCCGTTGACCGCCAGCGGCAGCCGCTCCAGCACGACCACCGCGGCAGGCACCATGTACTGCGGGAGCCGCTCGGCCAACGCGGCGCGTAGCCCCGCCGGGTCCGCCGTGCCGGTGACGTAACCGACCAGGCGTTTGTCGCCTGGGCGGTCCTCGCGGGCGACGACCACGGCCTGCTCCACGCCGTCCAGCCGCATCAGGGCGGCCTGGATCTCGCCGAGTTCGATGCGGTAGCCCCGGATCTTGACCTGCTCGTCGGCGCGGCCCATGAACTGCAGCTGCCCGTCGGCGCGCCAGCGCACCAGATCCCCGGTGCGGTACATCCTCGCCCCCGGCACCCCGAACGGACACGCGACGAACCGTGACCCGGTCAACCCCGCCCGGCGCCAGTATCCGACGCCCACCCCGGCACCGGCGATGTACAACTCACCGACCACTCCTGCGGGCACCGCCCGTAACCATCCATCCAGCACGAAGAAGGCGTTCCCCGCTGCCGGAATGCCGACCGGCGGCACCCCCGACCCCACGGCCAGCGGCCCGCTCATGGACGTGTACACCGTGGTCTCGGTGGGGCCGTACGCATGCCACATCATTCGCCCGGGCGCCCACCGATCCACCACCTCGGCCGGGCACACCTCACTCGCCGCCACCAGTGTCACGCCGTCCAGCCCCTCGGATGACAGCATTCCCACCGCCGACGGGGTCTGGATGAGCATGGTGACGTGTTCGCTGATGAGCAGGGCGCGGAGGTCTTCCGGTGAGCGACCGACGGATTCGGGCACCACCGCCAGCCGCCCACCGCGCAACAACGCACCCCACATCTCCCACACCGAGACGTCGAAGGCCAGCGAATGCCACTGCGCCCAGACCTGATCCGGTTCCAGCCACGTGTCGATCGATGCCAGCAGCTGGGTCAGGTTGTGGTGGGTGAGGGCCACACCCTTCGGGACACCGGTGGTGCCGGAGGTGTAGATGAGGAAGACGACGTCGTCCGGACTCGGCGCCGGCAACGCGGTGGCCGGACAGTCCCTGATGCGGGGATCGTCGACTTCGATGACCACCGTGTCGAAGCCATCGAGTCGGCCGGCCAATTCGGTGGTGGTGATCGCGGCGACCGGTGTCGCATCGGCGAGCATGAATCCGATCCGCGCCGATGGCAACGCCGGGTCGATCGGCAGATACGCTGCACCGGTCTTCAGCACCGACAAGATCGCCACGATCGCATCGGCCGAGCGCTCGAGCAGCAAGGCCACGTACTCACCCGAACGGGCGCCGTGACCGGTGAGCAGGTGCGCCAGCCGATTGGCGGCCTCGTCCAGTTCCCGGTAGGTCAGTGAGCGACCCTCGAAGGTCACGGCCACCGCGTCGGGGGTGCGGGCCACCTGTGCGGCGAACATGGCCGGAACCGACATCGCGGGCGGCGCCGGCCGGGTCAACGCGGCGCGGTGGCCGATCTCGTCCAACCGGCCATGCTCGGACACGTCGAGCACATCGATCGCCGAGACCCGCCGGGCCGGGTCGGCGGTCATCGACTCCAGCACCCGCTGCAACCGCGTGACGAGCGCCTCGATGCCGGCCGCGTCGAACGCATCGGCGTCGAACTCGACACGCAGGCCCAGTTCCGGACCGGGCGTGGCCTGCACCGTCAGCGGGTAGTGGTTGTACTCGCCGATGGCCAGGTCGGTGACGGCCAACTCGTGGTCGCCGGACATCGCGGCGGTGTCGATCGGGTAGTTCTCGTAGACGAACAGCGTGTCGAACAGTTGATCGTGGCCGGTGATCCGGTGGATCTCGTTGAGCGCCAGGTGCTGGTGGTCCAGGGTGTCGTTGTACGCGCGCTGCAGCTGGTCCAGCAATTCGGCGGTGGTGGTGGCCGCCGTGATGGTCGCGCGCACCGGCACCGTGTTGATCAGCAGGCCCACCATCGCCTCGGCGCCTGCCACCTCGGTCCTGCCCGACACCGCGGTGCCGAAGGCGACGTCCTGCTGACCGGTCAGCCACACCAGGAGCTGCGCCCACGCGGCCTGCAGCACGGTGTTGACGGTGGTGTGGTGCGAGCGCGCCAGCTCCCCGAGCGCCCGCGTGGTCGCCTCGGGCACTCGAAATGCCGCCACGCCCTTAGTGTTCGGCCCCGACCGTTGCGCCGGACCGACCAGTGTCGGGGTCTGGAAGCCGGCCAGCACCGCACGCCATGCGGCCTCGGCGGCGGCTCGATCCCGGGTGGCCAGCCACGCGACATATCTGCGGTACGGGACCGCCGCGGGGAGGCGCTGACCGTAATAGCCGGCGAAGATCTCGCCCAGCAGGATCGGCAGCGACCAGCCGTCCATCACGATGTGATGGTTGGTGAGCACCAACCGATGGCGATCCTGCGCGATGCGGATCAGCGCCACGCGGAAGGCCGGCCCGTCGGCGAGATCGCAGACCGCGGCGCGCTCCTCGGCGCAGACCCGCTCTATCTGCTCGTCGGCGCCGTCGACGTCCAGCTCGACGTAGCGCCATCCCGGCGCGGGATCGGCCGGGATGACCTGCACCGGCTCGTCGAACTGGGCGCAGAACCGGGCCGCCAGATGCGGGTGGCGCTTCACCACCGTGTGCACCGCATCGCGCAGCCCGTGCGGACCGAGCGGACCGGTCACGGTGAAGGCCAGCTGCACCGCGTACACGTCGTCGCCGCCATCGCGCATGGTGCTGGCGAGATAGAGCAGCCCCTGCTGCAGCGGGGTCAACGGCAGGACATCAGCGATGTCGTGTCGCTGGTCCAGCTCATCGATCTGGTGCTGATCCAGCCGGGCCGGGAGAATGTCCGACGGGGTCAGCCCGCCGCCGCCGCCGCGCACATGCGCGCAGATGCCGGCCAGGGCGTCGAACCACAACCGGCTCAACCGGCTGACCTGATCGTGATCCAGCGCCGAACGCGCCCACGTCCAGTTGGCGTGCAGGTGCGGGCCGGCGTCGGTGTCGATGGTGCCGGCGTTCAGCGCGACCGTGTGCGCCAGGGGCATCGGCACCGCGGTCGCGGCGGCGGTCATCGACACACCGTCCTGACTGATCCGCCACAGCTCATCGACACCGGCGGCGTGCGGCGAACCACCGAGTCGACCGAA
>NZ_JAUMSQ010000148.1:0-7579 GCF_030519285.1 Mycolicibacterium arseniciresistens | reverse complement strand
GGCATCGGCACCGCGGTCGCGGCGGCGGTCATCGACACACCGTCCTGACTGATCCGCCACAGCTCATCGACACCGGCGGCGTGCGGCGAACCACCGAGTCGACCGAAGTAGTTGAAGCCGATCGACGGGTCGGACTCCGGCAGGTCCACGTCGGGATTGAGGTAGCGCAGCAGACCGTAGGTCAACGGATCGGGCAGTGCGCGAAGCTGTTCCTTGGCGGCCTTGATCACCGCACCGAGCGCCGCATCACCGGCGGTGACCTGCGCCCAGGACAATCCGCCGACGTCGAGTGTCACCGGGTATTTGGCGGTGAACCAGCCCACCGTGCGCGACAGGTCCACGTCCGCGGCGAGTTCCTCATGGCGGCCGTGGCCCTCCACGTCGATGCCGATCGGCATCGCGCCGTGGCCGAGGAACTCGGTCCACGCCAGCCCGAACGCGATCAGCAGGATGTCCTGGATTCCGGCATGGAACGCCGCAGGCACCTCACCCAGCAGCGACCGCGTGGTGTCGGCGCCCAGGGACGCCGACATCTGCCCGGCGCCGGCGTAGGTGTCCCGCTCGGGTCGGGGCGCGGGAAGCGCGGCCGGAGTCACCGCCACCTGCCTCCACTCCTCCCCCAGGGCCGCGACCTCTGCGTCGTGGGCGTGCTCGGCCAGCAACGACGACCATCGCGCGAATGACGTCCCGCCTCCGGGCAGGGCCACCGGTTGGCCGCCGTGATGCTGGACCCAGGCGATGTTGATGTCCTGCAACAGAATTCCCCACGACACCGCGTCGACGGCCAGGTGGTGGATGATGATCGCCAGCTGACTCGTCGGGGGCGCCCACACCGCACTGAGCATCACCCCGGCGCCCGGGTCGAGCCGCGACCGCGCCTCGACGAGCACCTCGTCGTCGAGCACCTCGACGGTCCGCAGGCAGTCGCGTGCGTCCACCGCGCCCACCTCGGGCACCGTCAACGACCAGCCACCGGCGCCGTCGTCGTCGACGCGCAACCGCAGCATCGCATGGCGATCCAGCAGCGCCTGCAGCACCACCACCACGTCGGCCTCGGCGACCGGTGACGGAACAGCCAGTAGCACAGTCTGATTGAACTCGTCGACGGGGCCGTCCACAGCGCTCAGCCACCGCATGATCGGCGTGGCGATCACCGGCCCGATGCCTTCGTCCACCACTTCGGAGCCGCTGCCGGCCACCACCGCCACCCGGGCCACGCCCGCCACCGTCTGCTCGACGAAGACATCGCGCGGCCTGCACACCACCCCGGCGGCGCGGGCGCGGGCCACCACCTGCATCGACAGAATGCTGTCGCCACCCAGGTCGAAGAACGACTCGTCGACCCCCACCCGCTCCAGCCCCAGTACTTCCGCGTAGATGTCGGTCAAGATCTCCTCGACCGCGTTGCCGGGGGCCCGATACTCGCCGGCGGTGTATTCGGGTGCGGGCAGGGCGCGGCTGTCGAGCTTGCCGTTGGCCGTGAGGGGCAACGCGTCGAGGAGCACCACCGCCGCCGGGACCATGTAGACCGGCAGCCGCTGCGCCAACGCGCGACGGACCGCGGCGGGATCGAGCGCGCCGGCCACCGACGCGGTGATGTAGCCGACCAGGCGCTTGTCGCCGGGGCGGTCCTCGCGCGCGATCACCGCCGCCTGCTCCACCCCGTCCAGCCCGATCAGGGCGGACTGGATCTCGCCGAGTTCGATGCGGTAGCCGCGGATCTTGACCTGTTCATCGGCACGCCCGAGATACCGCAGCTGCCCATCGGCGCCCCAGGACACCAGATCCCCGGTGCGATACATCCTCGTTCCGGCCGCGCCGAACGGGCACGCCACGAACCGCGATCCGGTCAATCCCGGACGGCCCAGGTAGCCGACGCCCACGCCGTCGCCGGCGACATACAGCTCGCCGACCACCCCGGCCGCAACGGGGTGCAACCACTGGTCGAGCACGAACAACGCCGCCCCGGGAACGGGGAAGCCGACCGGCGGCGCACCCGATCCCGCAGTCAGCGGCGCGCTGATCGCCACGCACATCGTGGTCTCGGTGGGGCCGTAGGCGTTGACCATCATCCGCCCCGGTGCCCACCGGTCCACCACCTCGGCCGGACAGGCCTCCCCGACGACCACCAACGCCGCCGACTCCAGACCCTGCTGCGGCAGCATCGCCACCGCCGACGGCGTCTGCGTCAACACGCTGACCTGTTCGCTGACCAACACCTCGTGGAAGTCCTCCGGCGAACCCGCCACCGCTTCGGGGACCACCACCACCCGTCCCCCGCGCAGCAGCGCCCCGAAGATCTCCCACACCGACACGTCGAAGGCCAACGAATGACACAGCGGCCACACCCCGGGATTCGGCAACCCCGCATCCAACGACGCCAGCAACCGGGTCACGCTGTGATGGGTGACCGCCACGCCCTTGGGTGTGCCGGTGGTGCCGGAGGTGTAGATCAGGTACGCGACGTCGCCGGGGTCGGGCCCCGCCGGCGCCGTACCGGGTAGGGCCACGCCGGCCAGATCCGCGACATCGACCACGGCGACGGCGATTCCGTCGAGCCGTGACCGCAATTCCGCGCTGGTGATCACCGCCACCGGCGCGGCATCCTCCACGATGAACCGCAGGCGCTCAGACGGCACCGTGGCGTCGAGCGACAGATACGCCGCTCCGGTCTTGAGCACCGCGAGGATCGCCACGACCGCCTCGGCCGACCGCTCCAACAGCAGTGCCACACACTGTCCCGGTCCCACACCGTCGGCGGCCAGCAGGTGCGTCAACCTGCCGGCGGCCTCGTCGAGCTGCATGTACGTCATCGACAGGCCCTGGCATACCAGCGCCACCGCGTCCGGTGTCCGTGCCACGTGCTGGGCGAACAGCGCCGGAATCGACACAGCCGGGGCTCCCGGCTGAGTCAGCGCCGCGCGGTTGCCGAGCTCGTCCAGGTGGGCATGCTCACCCCCGTCGAGCACATCCACCGCCGACAGCCGCCGTTTCGGGTCGCCGGTCATTGCGACCAACACCCGCTGCAACCGGCCGATCAACGCCTCGATGCTGTCCGGGTCGAACACGTCGGTGCGGAACTCCACCGCCCCGCCGATCCCGGCGGCCTGGCCGCTCTCGGACCAGCGTTCACCGAGGGAGAACATCAGGTCCATCCGGGCGGTGCGGGTGTCCACCGGCATCGGCGTGACCTGCAGGTCACCCAGCGCGAGCGTCGCGGCCTCGTTGTTCTGCCACGTCAACGCCACCTGGACGAGCGGGTGGTGGGTGAGGTTCCGGGTCGGCTGCAGCCGGTCGACAAGCACTTCGAAGGGCACATCCTGGTGCTCGTAGGCGGCCAGGCCGCGCCGGCGCACCTGGGCCAGCAGCTCGGTGACGGTGGGATCACCCGTCAGGTCCGTTCTCAGCACCAGGGTGTTGACGAAGAACCCCACCACCTCGTCCAGCGCGGGGTCGGTGCGCCCGGCGACCGCGAAGCCCACCGCCACGTCGGTGCTGGCGCTCACCTTGGCGAGCAGTACCGCCAGGGCGGCCTGGATCACCATGAACGTGGTGGCGTTGTGCTCGCGGGCAACCCGCGAAACCTGCTGCTGCAGTTCGGCGGACCAGTCGATCGTCACCGTGGCGCCCTGCTGATCCGTCACCGCCGGGTAAGGGCGATCGGTCGGCAACTGCAGCCGCTCGGGCAGCCCGGCGAGCTCCTGCTCCCAGTACCCCACCTGCGCGGCGATGCGGCTTTCCGAGTCGGTCAGCTCACCCAGCCGCGCGCGCTGCCACAACGTGTAATCGACGTACTGCACCGGCAACGGCGCCCAGCCGGGCGCGTGCCCGGCAGACCTGCTGACATACGCCGCGCCCAGGTCCCCGATCAGCGGGGTGATCGACCAGCCGTCGGCCGCGATGTGGTGCACCACGGCCGCGAGCACGTGTGTGTCCTCGGCAAGGCGGAAAAGCGTTGCCCGCAGCGGGATCTCGTTTGCCAGATCGAACGGGTGGCGGATCGCGGCGTCGATCTCCTCCTGCAGTCGGGCCTGCGGCCAGTCGGTGGCATCGACGACGTGCCAGCCGAAGTCGGCCCGTTCGGGCGGCATCACCAGCTGCTGGGGTATCCCGTCGGGCGCGGCGAACAGCGTGCGCAGGCTCTCCTGGCGCGCAACCACATCGGCCAGCGCCGCCCGCAACCCCCCGGTGTCCAGCGGCCCGCTCAGCCTCAGTGCGGTCGCCATGTTGTACACCGGGGACGGTCCGTGCAATTGGTCGAGGAACCACAACCGCTGCTGGGCGAACGACAACGGCACCGCCGACGGCCGCTCCACCGCCACCAACGGCTCGCGCCGCGCCCCTCCTGCGCCGATTCGCAATGCCAACTGGGCGACGGTGGGCGCCTCGAACACGGCGCGCACCGAGAGATCCGCATCCAGGCCGTTGTTGATCGCGGCAATGACCCGCATGGCCGACAACGAATCACCGCCGAGGTCGAAGAACGAGTCGTCGACCCCGACCCGCTCGACACCCAGCACCTGGGCGTAGACCCCTGCCAGGATCTCCTCGACCGCGTCGGCCGGGGCGCGGTAGTGATCGCCTCCGCTGTATTCGGGTGCGGGCAGCGCCCGGATGTCGAGCTTCCCGTTGACCGTCAAGGGCAAGGCGGGCAACCGAACCACCGCGGCCGGCACCATGTACGCCGGGAGCCGCTCGGCCAGCGCCGTGCGGATCTCGGCCGGCTCGGCCTCCCCGGTCACGTAACCCACCAGGCGCTTGTCACCGGGGCCGTCCCCGCGGGCGATCACCGCGGCCTGCTCCACCCCGTCCACCCGGGCCATGGCGGCTTGGATCTCGCCGAGTTCGATCCGGTAGCCGCGGATTTTGACCTGCTCGTCGACGCGGCCCAGATAGTCGAGTTGCCCGTCGGCACGCCAGCGAACCAGGTCTCCGGTGCGGTACATCCGCGTCCCGGAGCCGGCCCCGCCGAACGGACACGCCACGAACCGCGCCGCGGTCAACCCGGAACGGCCCAGATAGCCGACCCCCACACCGTGACCGGCCACGTACAGCTCACCGACCACACCCACCGGCACCGGACGCAACCAGCCGTCCAGCACGAACAGCGCCGCGGTGGACACCGGCGCACCGATCGGCGGCGCCCCGGACCCCGGCGTCAGCGGCGCACTGATCGCCGCGTACACCGTGATCTCGGTCGGGCCGTAGGCATTGACCACCACCCGCCCGGGCGCCCACCGATCCACCACCTCGCCCGGGCAGGGCTCGCCGCCGAGCAGCAAGGCCACCGACTCGAGACCTTCCGGGGAGAGCGCCGCCACTGCCGACGGGGTCTGGGTGAGCACGCTGACCTGCTCGCTGACGAGAACGTCGTGGAAGTCCTGCGGCGCGGCCGTCACCGATTCGGGCACCACCACCAGCCGCGCCCCGCCGAGCAGCGCGGCCCAGATCTCCCATACCGAGAAATCGAAGGCATAGGAGTGGCACTGCGTCCACACCTGTTCGTCGGGAAGACCTTTGGGTGTCGACTCCGCCAGATGGGTCAGGTTGCGGTGCGAAATCGCCACTCCCTTGGGCACTCCGGTGGTGCCCGAGGTGTAGATGAGGTAAGCGACGTCATCCGGGCTCGGCGCCGGCAGAACGGTGCTCGGCCGCGAGTCGATCGCGGGGTCGTCGACATCGATGACCACTACGTCGAAACCACCGAGTCGGTCGGCCAGTCCGATGGTGGTGATCGCGGCGATCGGCGTGGCATCGACGAGCATGAACTCGACGCGGGCCGCCGGCAGCGCGGGGTCGATCGCCAGGTACGCCGCGCCGGTCTTGAGCACCGCCAGCATCGCCACGATGGCCTCGGCTGACCGCTCCAACATCAGCGCGACATGCTCGCCCGGGCGTGCTCCTTGGTCGATGAGCAGGTGCGCCAGCCGATTCGCCGCCTCGTCCAACTCGAGGTAGGTCAGCGAGCGACCCTCGAAGGTCACCGCGACCGCGTCCGGGGTGCGGGCCACCTGTGCGGCGAACGACGCCGGAACCGACACCGGCGTCGCCGGCCGGGTCAGCAGCGCACGGTTGCCGAACGCATCCAGCCGGGCGTGTTCGTCCTCGTCGAGCACGTCGATCGACGACAGCCGCCGGGTCGGGTCGGCCGTCATCGCCACCAACACGCGCTGCAACCGCCCGATCAACGCGCGAACACTGTCGGCGTCGAACACGTCGGCGTCGAATTCCACGCGAAGGCCCAGTTCGTTTCCCGGCTGAGCCTGCACGGTGAGCGGGTAGTGGTTGTACTCACGACCGGCGGAATCGGTGATCGAAAGCCCATTGCTGTCGGACAGCGCGGCGGTGTCGATCGGGTAGTTCTCGTATCCGAAGATGGTGTCGAACAGTTGGTCCTGACCGGTGATCCGGTGAATGTCGTTGAGCGCCAGATGCTGATGGTCCAGGGTGTCGTTGTGGGCGCGCTGCAGCTGGTCCAGCAGTTCCGCGGTGGTGGTGGCCGCTGTGATGGTCGCGCGCACCGGCACCGTGTTGATCAGCAGACCGACCATCGATTCGGCACCTGCCACCTCGGTCCTGCCCGAGACAGTGGTGCCGAAGGCGACGTCCTGCTGACCGGTCAGCCACATGAGCAGCTGGGCGAAGGCGCCCTGCAGCACGATGTTCACGGTGGTGTGGCAGGAGCGTGCCAGATCGCCGAGCGCCCGTGTGGTCTGCTCGGTCACCCGGAACGATTCAACGCCACGGGCGCCCAGCCCCAGCCTCTGCGCCGGTCCGACCAGAGTGGGTGTGTCGAAATCGGCCAGTAAGGCACGCCAGGCCGCTTCGGCGGCGTGGCGGTCGCGAGACGCCAGCCAGGACACGAAGTTGCGGTACGGCGCAGGAGCCGGGAGGCGGTGTCCGTAATAGCTGGCGAAGATCTCACTCATCAGGATCGGCAGCGACCAGCCGTCCATCACGATGTGATGGTTGGTCAGCACACACCGGTGCCGTTCTTCTGCGATGCGGATCAGCGCCACCCGGAAGGCCGGCCCGTCGGCGAGATCGCAGACCGCGGCGCGCTCCTCGGCGCAGACCCGCTCGACCTGCTCATCGACATCGGCGCCGGCGTTCAGCTCGAGGTACTGCCACCCGGGCGCGGGATCGGCCGGGATGATCTGCACCGGCTGGCCGAACTTCTCGGAGAACCGGGCCACGAGGTGAGGATGGCGGTTCACCACCGTGTGCACCGCATCGCGCAGCCCGTGGGGATCGAGTGGCCCGGTCACGGTGAAGGCCAGCTGCACCGCGTACACGTCGTCGCCGCCGTCGCGCGTGGTGCTGGCGTGGAAGAGCAGCCCCCGTTGCAGCGGTGTCAGCGGCAGAATGTCAGCGATCCGCATATTGCCCCTGAAGTTCGTCGATCTGCTGTTGGGTGAGACCGACCGCGATGTCGGAGGGCGTCAGTCCGCCGCCGCCGCCGCGCACGTGAGCGCAGATGCCGGTCAGGGCGTCGAACCACAGCCGGCTCAACCGGCTGACCTGATCGTGGTCGAGCGCCGAGGGCGCCCACGTCCAGTTGGCGTGCAGGTGCGGGCCG
>NZ_JAUMSQ010000147.1:0-22690 GCF_030519285.1 Mycolicibacterium arseniciresistens | reverse complement strand
GGCGGCAGCCGCGCCCGCGCAGGCCGCTCCGGCGGCGCTGTCGGGTGGCCCGCGTCCCGACGACCTGAGCTTCGACGCCGCGGACGCGACGGTGGCGCTGATCGCCCTGTCGGCCAAGATGCGCCTCGATCAGATCGAGGGGCTGGACTCCATCGAGTCGATCACCGACGGTGCGTCGTCGCGGCGCAATCAGCTGCTGGTCGACCTCGGCTCGGAGCTGAACCTCGGCGCGATCGACGGTGCGGCCGAGGCCGACCTCGCCGCGCTGAAGGGTCAGGTCACCAAGCTGGCCCGCACCTACAAGCCGTTCGGCCCGGTGCTCTCGGATGCGATCAACGACCAGTTGCGCACCGTGCTCGGCCCGTCCGGCAAGCGCCCGGCCTACATCGCCGAGCGGGTGAAGAAGACCTGGGAGCTCGGCGACGGCTGGGTCAAGCACGTCACCGTCGAGGTGGCACTGGGCACCCGTGAGGGCAGCAGCGTGCGCGGCGGCGGTCTGGGCGGACTGCACGAGGGTGCGCTCGCCGACGCCGCATCGGTGGACAAGGTCGTCGACGGCGCCGTGACGGCGGTGGCCGCACGCAAGGGTGTCTCCGTGACGCTCCCGTCGGCGGGCGGCGCCGCGGGCGGTGTAGTCGATTCCGCCGCGCTCGGTGAGTTCGCCGAACAGGTCACCGGTCGCGACGGCGTGCTGGCTTCGGCGGCCCGCCTGGTCCTCGATCAGCTCGGCCTCGACAAGCCGGTCACCGCGCCCGAGTCCGCCAGCGACGCGGAGCTCATCGACCTGGTCACCACCGAACTCGGCTCCGACTGGCCGCGGCTGGTCGCACCGGTCTTCGACGGTCGCAAGGCGGTCGTCTTCGACGACCGCTGGGCGAGCGCCCGTGAGGATCTGGTGAAGATCTGGCTCGCCGAGGAGAACGACGTCGACGCCGACTGGCCGCGACTGGCCGAACGGTTCGAGGGCGCCGGCCACGTGGTCGCCACCCAGGCGAACTGGTGGCAGGGCAGGGCACTGGCGGCGGGCCGCAATGTGCACGCATCGCTGTTCGGCCGGATCGCCGCCGGCGCGGAGAACCCGGGCCGCGGCCGCTACAGCGACGAGGTCGCGGTGGTGACGGGCGCCTCGAAGGGCTCGATCGCCGCATCGGTGGCCGCGCAGCTGCTCGAGGGCGGGGCGACGGTGATCGCCACCACCTCGCGCCTCGACGACGCCCGGCTCGAGTTCTACAAGTCGCTCTACCGCGACAGTGCGCGCTTCGGCGCGACGCTGTGGGTGGTGCCGGCGAACATGGCCTCCTACAACGACATCGACGCACTGGTGTCGTGGGTCGGCTCGGAGCAGACCGAGAGCCTCGGGCCGCAGTCGATCCACCTCAAGGACGCCCAGACGCCGACGCTGCTGTTCCCGTTCGCCGCTCCGAAGGTGGCCGGCGACATGTCGGAGGCCGGTTCGCGCTCCGAGATGGAGATGAAGGTGCTGCTGTGGGCCGTGCAGCGGCTCATCGCCGGCCTGTCGGGCATCGGCGCCGAGCGCGACATCGCGTCGCGGCTGCACGTGGTGCTGCCCGGCTCACCGAACCGCGGCATGTTCGGCGGTGACGGCGCGTACGGCGAGGCCAAGTCCGCGCTCGATGCGCTGGTCACCCGCTGGAAGGCCGAATCGTCCTGGGCGCAGCGGGTTTCGCTGGCGCACGCGCTGATCGGCTGGACCAAGGGCACCGGCCTGATGGGTCACAACGACGCCATCGTGGGTGCCGTCGAGGAAGCGGGCGTCACCACCTACACCACCGCCGAGATGGCGTCGATGCTGTTGGCGCTGTGCGACATCGACGCGAAGGTGTCCGCAGCCCGCGAGCCGCTCGAGGTGGACCTCACCGGCGGCCTCGGCGACGTCGAGCTCGACATGGCGGCGCTGGCGGCCAAGGCGCGCGAGGAGATGACCACCGAGACGCTGCCGGAGGACGGGCCCACACCGGGCACCATCGCCGCGCTGCCCGCGCCGCCGCGGCTGGACGGCCCGGCGCCCGCACCGGAGTGGGCCGACCTCGACGTCGACCCCGCGGACCTCGTGGTGATCGTCGGCGGCGCCGAACTCGGGCCCTACGGTTCGTCGCGGACCCGCTTCGAGATGGAGGTCGACAACGAACTGTCGGCCGCAGGCGTTCTCGAGCTGGCGTGGACGACCGGCCTGATCACCTGGGAGGACGACCCGAAGCCGGGCTGGTACGACGCCGCATCCGGTGACCTGGTCCCCGAGGAGGAGCTCGTCGAGCGCTATCACGACACCGTCGTGGAGCGTTGCGGCATCCGCGAATTCGTCGACGACGGCGCGATCGACCCCGATCACGCCTCGCCGCTGCTGGTGAGCGTGTTCCTGGACAAGGACTTCTCGTTCGTCGTGTCGTCGGAGGACGAGGCCCGCGCATTCGTCGAGTTCGATCCTGAGCACACCGTGGTGCGCCCGGTCCCGGATTCGGCCGACTGGCAGGTGATCCGCAAGGCGGGCACCGAGATCCGGGTGCCGCGCAAGACCAAGCTGTCCCGCACGGTCGGCGCGCAGATCCCCACCGGCTTCGATCCCACGGTGTGGGGCATCACGCCCGACATGGCCAACTCGATCGACCGGGTGGCGCTGTGGAACATCGTCGCCACGGTCGATGCGTTCCTGTCGGCAGGCTTCAGCCCGACCGAGTTGATGCGCTGGGTGCACCCGAGCCTGGTGGCCAGCACGCAGGGCACCGGCATGGGCGGCATGACGTCGATGCAGACCATGTATCACGGCAACCTGCTGGGCCGGAACAAGCCGAACGACATCCTGCAGGAGGTGCTGCCGAACGTCGTGGCCGCGCACGTCGTGCAGTCCTACATCGGCTCCTACGGCGCGATGATCCACCCGGTCGGCGCGTGCGCCACCGCGGCGGTGTCGGTCGAGGAAGGCGTCGACAAGATCCGGCTCGGCAAGGCCGAACTCGTGGTCGCCGGCGGCTTCGACGACCTGACGCTCGAGGCGATCATCGGCTTCGGTGACATGGCGGCCACCGCCGACACCCAGATGATGCGCGCCAAGGGGATCAGCGATTCGAAGTTCTCCCGCGCCAACGACCGGCGCAGGCTCGGCTTCGTCGAGGCCCAGGGCGGCGGCACGATCCTGCTGGCCCGCGGTGACCTCGCGGTGAAGATGGGTCTGCCGGTGCTGGCGGTCGTCGGCTACGCGCAGAGCTTCGCCGACGGTGTGCACACCTCCATCCCGGCACCGGGACTCGGCGCGCTGGGCGCCGGTCGCGGCGGCAGGGACTCGGTGCTGGCCTGCTCGCTGGCCAAGCTGGGCGTCGGCGCCGACGACATCGCGGTGATCTACAAGCACGACACCTCGACGCTGGCCAACGATCCCAACGAGACCGAGCTGCACGAGCGGCTCGCGGACTCGATGGGCCGGTCGGCGGGGGCGCCGCTGTTCATCGTCAGCCAGAAGACGCTCACCGGCCACGCCAAGGGCGGTGCCGCGGTGTTCCAGATGATGGGCCTGTGCCAGGTGCTGCGCGACGGGGTCATCCCGCCGAACCGCAGCCTGGACTGCGTCGACGACGAGATGGCCACCTCCGGGCACTTCGTCTGGCCGCGCGAGACGCTGCGGCTGGGGGAGAAGTTCCCGCTGAAGGCCGGCCTGGTGACCAGCCTGGGCTTCGGGCACGTGTCCGGGCTCATCGCGCTGGTGCACCCGCAGGCGTTCCTCGCCACGCTCGATCCCGAGCAGCGCGAGGACTACAGCCGCCGCGCGGACCAGCGCACGCTCGCCGGCCGTCGCCGGCTGGCGTCGGCGATCGCCGGCGGTCGCCCGATGTACGAGCGGCCCGCGGATCGGCGCTTCGGCCACGACGGGTCGGAGAAGCGGCAGGAGGCGGCGATGCTGCTCGACGCGGCGTCGAGGCTCGGTGACGGCGACGTGTACGGCCGATGAGCGCTTGCGCGAAGAGCAACCAGCACCGATGAGCACACCGGCGTGGGCTAGGGTCGCTGCGTGGCGATAGTGGGTGTGGGCATCGACCTGGTCTCCATCCCGGAGTTCGCCGAACAGGTCGACCGCCCGGGCACGGTGTTCTCCGAGACGTTCACGCCGGGGGAGCGCCGGGACGCCGCGGACAAGAGTTCGTCGGCGGCCCGGCATCTGGCGGCCCGGTGGGCGGCCAAGGAGGCCGTGATCAAGGCGTGGTCGGGATCGCGGTTCTCCAAGCGGCCCGCGCTGCCGGAGGGGATCCACCGCGACATCGAGGTGGTCACCGACATGTGGGGCCGGCCGAAGGTGCGGCTGTCGGGTGACATCGCCAAGCATCTCCAGGATGTGACGATCCACGTCTCGCTGACCCACGAGGCCGATACGGCCGCGGCGGTGGCGATCCTGGAATCCGCCGACTAGTCCTTTCCCGCGAGCGTGCCACTACCCTCGTCGCCATGAGTGATGTCGTCGAGCGCGTCCGCGACGTGCTGCCGTCGGTGCGCGCCGACCTCGAGGAACTGGTCCGCATCGAGTCGGTGTGGGCCGATCCGGCGCGCCGCCCCGAGGTCCAGCGCAGCGCCGAAGCGGTGTCGAAGCTGTTGTCGGAGGCCGGATTCGATGACGTCCGCATCGTCAGCGAGGGCGGCGCCCCGGCCGTCATCGCCCGCCATCCGGCGCCTCCCGGTGCGCCGACGGTGTTGCTCTACGCCCATCACGACGTGCAACCCGAGGGCGATCACTCGCAGTGGCGCACAGCGCCGTTCGATCCCACCGAACGCGACGGGCGGCTGTACGGCCGCGGCACCGCCGACGACAAGGCGGGTATCGCGACGCATCTGGCCGCATTCCGGGCGCACGGCGGCGCCCCTCCCGTCGGGGTGACGGTGTTCGTGGAGGGCGAGGAGGAGTCCGGGTCGCCATCCCTAGGAGCACTGCTCGAGGCGCACAAAGATCTGCTCGCCGCCGACGTCATCGTGATCGCCGACTCGGACAACTGGAGCACCGAGGTACCGGCGCTGACGGTGTCGCTGCGCGGGTTGGCCGACTGCGTGGTCGAGGTCGCCACCCTGGACCACGGCCTGCACTCGGGCCTGTGGGGCGGCGTCGTGCCGGACGCGTTGTCGGTGCTGGTGCGCCTACTGGCCGGCCTGCACGACGACGAGGGCAACGTGGCGGTCGAAGGCTTGCACGTCGGCAGCGCCGCCGACGTGGACCGCGGCCCCGACTGGGTGCGCGCCGAGACGGGTCTGCTCGACGGCGTCGCCGAGATCGGTTCGGGCTCTGTGGTGCAGCGGCTGTGGGCCAAGCCCGCGATCACGGTGATCGGCATCGACACGACGCCGATCGACAAGGCCTCCAACACGCTGATCCCGCGGGCGCGGGCCAAGGTCAGCATGCGCGTCGCTCCCGGCGGCGACGCCCGTGCCCACCTCGACGCGCTGACCCGCCATCTCGAAGCGCACGTCCCGTGGGGCGCGCACGTCACCGTCACGCCCGGCGACGTCGGTCAGCCCTACGCCATCGACGCCGCAGGCCCGGTCTACGAGGCCGCGCGGGCCGCGTTCCGTGAAGCGTGGGGCAGTGAACCGGTGGACATGGGGATGGGCGGCTCGATCCCGTTCATCGCCGAGTTCGCCGCGGCGTTCCCGTCGGCGGCGATCCTGGTCACCGGCGTCGAGGACCCGGGGACGCAGGCGCACAGCGTCAACGAGAGCCTGCACCTCGGGGTGTTCGAACGGGCGGCCACCGCCGAGGCGCTGCTGCTGGCGAAACTGGGCGGAAGCGACGCGACCGGCAGCTAGACCGACAGGTCGCGTCGCAGCTTGGCGACGTGCCCGGTGGCCCGGACGTTGTATTGCGCCTCGGCGATCCTGCCGTCCTCGTCGACGACGAAGGTCGAGCGGATGACGCCCTGAACGGTCTTGCCGTACATCGTCTTCTCTCCGAACGCCCCCCACGCGGTGAGCACCTCTTTGTCGGGATCGGACAGCAGCGGGAACGTCAGGCCCTCCTGGTCCCGGAACTTCGCCAGCTTGGCCGGCTTGTCGGGGGAGATGCCCACCACGTCGAGGCCGGCGCCGTTGAGCTCACCGAGGCTGTCGCGGAAGTCGCACGCCTGCTTGGTGCAACCAGGCGTCGAGGCGGCCGGGTAGAAGTACACGATGACCTTGCGGCCCTTGTAGTCCGACAGCGCGACGGTGTTGCCGTCGGCGTCGGGCAGGCTGAACGACGGCGCCGTGTCGCCGACCTCAAGACGAGGAGTCTGTGGCATGCGTCTGGGTAACCCTTCTGTCGGCCGGTGCCCACCGATGGACACCGGCTGATCTAGGGTAGTGCGGCAGAGCAGCGACCGAGGTGGAGGCAGACGTGGCGGACCGAGATCCCGACACCATCAAGCAGGACATCGACCAGGCCCGCGATCAGCTGGCCGCCACGGTGGACTCGCTCGCCGAGCGCGCGAACCCACAGCGCGTCGCCAACGACGTCAAGGCCGGTCTGATCCGTTTCGTGAAGACGCCCGCGGTGGCGGCGTCACTCGCGGGCGTTGGTGTGGTGGTCGTGCTGGTGATCGTGCGCAGGTCGAGGCGCTGACGCGCTGATCAGCGGCGCCGGCCGGACAACAGCCAGTCGGCGATCGTCAACCGTGGCGGATTGGCGCGACGGCCGAGCCTGCTGCAGCTGTGCACGTACAGCGGGGCAGCTACCTCGTCGTCCGGCGTCGAGGCAGGTGTGCTCGCCGCCCGGGGTGCGCCTGCAGTGGACATCAGCTAAGCCTTCGATCTCGTCGGTGACCGCTGACCGAACCGTGTCGCGGAGCGG
This sequence comes from Mycolicibacterium arseniciresistens, assembly GCF_030519285.1. Taxonomy (NCBI): domain Bacteria; kingdom Bacillati; phylum Actinomycetota; class Actinomycetes; order Mycobacteriales; family Mycobacteriaceae; genus Mycobacterium; species Mycolicibacterium arseniciresistens. The sequence goes on along the minus strand of NZ_JAUMSQ010000147.1, from coordinate 15,873 downwards.
TCAGCTAACTCGATGGTAGCAGCAGGTCCGGTGGTGAGGGTCCTTTGACTGCGAAAATGTGACTTGCCTGACGTGACCCGCAACTGTTTACCGGTAGTGGACATACCACCGGTATGCGCCCGCTCAGTGAACTGCAGCACATTTGGAGCCGTCGGACGCGGCGAACGGTTGACAAATTGTCGCAAACGTCAACCGCAAAGTGGGCGCGTGTGAACTGCACGGAAGGGTGATCGGCGGCATCGTGCGCGGCTCGCCGAGGTGCCTGTGACACGGCCCGCAGTGGGCAGACCAGGGAGAAGGGAGCAGTGCGGGCTGGAACGCCCGCACCGCACCTGAGGAAAACGAGTGCGCCGTCAGGGTTTCGAACCCCGGACCCGCTGATTAAGAGTCAGCTGCTCTACCAACTGAGCTAACGGCGCGCGACAGCGAGAGTAACAGTTCGGGTGGCGGGGTACGAAATCAGTTCGGGACCTGAGGGACGGCTCAGCGCGAATGAGCCGTTGCCCGACTTTGCCCTTAGACTATTGCCAATAAGTCGTCGTTACCGACCGTAGGTCGTGAGGTGGAGGAGAGAATGAGGCAGGTCCGAGCCGTAACCGGTCCGCGTAAGAACCGGGTCTGGTGGCTGGCCATCGCCCTGATCCCCGTGCTCGCACTGGGCCTGAGCGGCTGCGGCGGGGAGTCGGCGCCACAGCAGCCCCAGGTGATCTCCGAGAAGGGCACCCCGTTCGGCGACCTGCTGATGCCGAAGCTGACGGCGTCGGTCACCGACGGCGCGGTGGGCGTGGCCGTCGACACTCCGGTCACCGTCAGCGCCGAGGGCGGTGTGCTCGGCGCGGTCAACATGACCAACGAGGACGGTGAGCCGGTCGCCGGTCAGCTCAGCCCCGACGGGCTGTCGTGGGCGACCACCGAGCCGCTGGGCTACAACAAGCGCTACTCGCTCAGCGCGGAGTCGCTGGGCCTCGGCGGCGCCACCAGCAGGGAGATGAGCTTCGAGACGCACTCGCCCGAGAATCTCACCATGCCGTACGTGCTGCCCAACGACGGCGAGGTCGTCGGCGTCGGCCAGCCGATCGCGGTGCGCTTCGACGAGAACATCCCGAACCGGCTCGCGGCCCAGCGTGCGATCACCGTCAAGACCACCCCGCCGGTGGAGGGCGCGTTCTACTGGCTCAGCAACCGTGAAGTCCGTTGGCGCCCAGCGCAGTACTGGAAGCCCGGCACCACCGTCGACGTCGCCGTGAACACCTACGGCGTCGACCTCGGCGACGGACTGTTCGGCCAGGAGAACGTCAAGACCCGATTCACCATCGGCGACGAGGTCGTCGCGACCGCCGACGACAACAACAAGACACTGACCGTCCGCCGCAACGGCGAAGTGGTCAAGACGATGCCGATCTCGATGGGCAAGAACAGCACCCCGACGAACAACGGCACGTACATCATCGGGGACCGGTACTCCCACCTGGTGATGGACTCGTCGACCTACGGTGTGGCGGTCAACTCGCCGAACGGGTACCGCACCGAGGTCGACTGGGCCACTCAGATGTCCTACAGCGGCATCTACGTGCACGGGGCGCCGTGGTCGGTGGGCAGCCAGGGCTACAGCAATGTCAGCCACGGCTGCATCAACGTCAGCACGTCCAACGCCCGGTGGTTCTACGACAACACCAAGCGCGGTGACATCGTCGAGGTGGTGAACACCGTCGGCTCCGTCCTGCCCGGCACGGACGGACTCGGCGACTGGAACATTCCGTGGAGCCAGTGGAAGGACGGCAACGCCGCCATCTGATCCGTGGACCGACGACGAGGCCCGCGCCGTGGGCCCGAGAAGCTGGGAGTGTCCGATTTCAGCGGGACCGCGACGAGCTGTGCAGCGTTGACCGCGCGCCGGGCCTGGCATGGCTGAACAGTCGGTGGCCGCCCCGCCGGTGGACCCTTCGGTAGCCGCCCCGCGGGCGAACCTGGCGGTGATCTGCGCCATCTTCTTCTGTTCGGGCGTCCCGGCGCTGATCTACCAACTCGTCTGGCAGCGCTCGCTGTTCACGATCTACGGCATCAACGTCGAGAGCGTCACGGTGGTGGTGACGGCGTTCATGCTCGGGCTGGGCCTCGGGAGCTTTGCGGGCGGGCGGCTGTCGCGGCTGGGCCTACCGCTGCTCGGCGTGTTCGGGGCCGTCGAGATCGGCATCGGCGTCTTCGGCTTCTTCTCGCTGGGCCTGTTCCACGCCGTGGGCGAGTTGACCCTTCAGATGAGCGCGCCGCTGACCGCGCTGTTCACGTTCCTGCTCGTGCTGATCCCCACGCTGTTGATGGGCGCCACGCTGCCCCTGCTGACGGCGCACCTGGTGAAGCACTCGGGAAACGTGGGGCGCAGTGTCGGGCTGCTGTACTTCGTCAACACCCTCGGCAGCGCCTTCGCCTGCTTCATCGTCGCGGCGTTCCTGATGCGTCTGCTGGGACAGCAGGGCGCCGTCACGCTCGCCTGCGGCATCAATCTGGCCGTCGGTGTCGGCGCCCTGATCGCCCAGGTGAGGTCGCCAAGGGCCGGCGTCGCGCCCGGCGAGCGGCTGACGCAGTTCAACACTCGCGGTTTCTGGTTCGCGCTGCTGCTGTCGGCGCTCTGCGGCTACATCGCACTGAGCTACGAGATCCTCTGGTACCGCGTCTACTCGTTCGCATCCGGCGGCGTCGCGCAGGCCTTCGCGTTGCTGCTCGGCTGCTACCTGCTCGGCATCGCGCTCGGCGCCCTGGCCAGCCGGCGCTTCTGCCGTGAGTCGGCCGCCGGCGAGCAGGTGGCTTCGCTGTCCGGCTTCGTGCTGTTCGCCAATCTCGCCAGCTATCTGCTGGTGCCGGCGGCGGCGCTGATCACCAGCGTGCTGCACTGGGGCGCCTCGTTGCCGCTGGTGGCCGTCGCTGCGGGCCTGCTTGGCGCGATCTTCCCGCTGATCTGCCATATCGCCATCGCGCCGGACGCCCGCGCGGGGGAGGGACTGAGCTACCTCTACCTCGCCAACATCGCAGGTTCGGCGCTGGGCAGCCTGATCACCGGCTTCGTGCTGATGGATCACTGGACCCTCGGCGGCATCTCGCTCTTCCTGGCGCTGCTCGGCATCGCGCTCTCGCTCGTGCTCCTGCTGGCCGCCAGAGGCCGTACGCGCCAGAAGAAGGTGCTGACCACGCGCGCTGCGGCCATCGCGCTGACGGCGGTGGTGATCGTCTTCGTGCAGCCATGGCTCTTCGACGGTGTCTACGAGCGGCTCTACTTCAAGCACGACTATGCGGGGCAGCGCTTCGCGCACCTGGCCGAGAACAAGAGCGGCGTGGTCAGTGTCACGCAGGACGGCGAGATCCAGGGCGGCGGTGTCTACGACGGCGACTTCTCCACCGACCTGGTTGACGACCGCAACCTGATCGTCCGCGCCTACGCCCTCAGCCTGCTGCACGAAGCGCCGCGCGACGTGTTGATGATCGGGCTGTCGTCCGGTTCCTGGGCGCAGGTGATCGCGAACAATCCACAGGTCGAGAACCTGACCGTGGTGGAGATCAATCCGGCCTACCTGAACGTGATGAAGAACTACCCCGGCGAGGCGGGCGTTCTGGACAACCCGAAGATGAACGTCGTCATCGACGACGGCAGGCGCTGGCTGGCCCGCAATCCCGACCGCAAGTTCGATTTCATCGTGCAGAACACCAGCTTCAGCTGGCGCGCACACGCCACCGACCTGCTGTCGAAGGAGTATCTCGACCTGGTCCGCGGCCACCTCAAGCCCGGCGGAGTGTCTTTCTACAACACGACCGGGTCGGCCGAAGCGCAGCGCACCGGTGCGCTCGAATACCCGAACGCACTGCGCTTCATCAATTTCATGGCCGTCAGCGAATCTCCGATCGCGGTCGACCGCCGCCGCTGGGAGCGCGTTCTGCGCGAGTACCGCATCGAAGGCAGGCCCGTCTTAGACCTCGCCGACACGAAGCACCAGGCGCGCCTCGACGAAGTCCTGGCCCTGGCCGATTCACTGTCCGCCGACTACGGCCCTGCCAAGAAACCCGGGGAGAACATGGAGACCCGCGAGGGCATCCTGGCACGCACCGAGGGTGCGCCGACGATCACCGACGACAACATGACCACCGAGTGGGGCTTCAACTGAGGCGGGACACCCGGACGAAGAACACCGCCCCACCTGCCACAGGCAGGTGGGGCGGTGTCTCTTCGGGGTGGCTGACGGGACTCGAACCCGCGACATCCAGGATCACAACCTGGTGCTCTACCAACTGAACTACAGCCACCATCGCCGCAGTGCCCATCGGGAACCCGGGGGCATTCGCGGCGTCGTCGATACTAGCCGCTCGATGCCTCGTCGGCCGAATCGTTATCGCTCGCGTCGGTGCCCGGGGGGCCCAGCTCGGCGGCGATGGCGGCGATGTCGCTGGTCGACGGGCCCGGCGGCGTGACGAACGCGGTGCGGCGGTAGTAGCGCAGCTCGCGGATCGACTCGTGGATGTCGGCGAGCGCCCGGTGCGCCAGGCCCTTCTCCGGCTGGCCGAAATAGATCCGCGGGTACCACCGCCGGCACAGCTCCTTGATCGAGCTGACGTCGATCATCCGGTAGTGCAGGTACTCGTCGAGTTCGGGCATGTCGCGGGCGATGAAGCCGCGGTCGGTGGCGATGGAGTTGCCGCACAGCGGTGCGGTCTTGGCCTGCTTGACGTGTCCGCGGATGTAGTCGAGCACGAGTCGCTCCGCGGTGGCCAGGTCGACGGTGGCGGCCCGCACCTCCTCGGTGAGACCCGACCGCTTGTGCATCTGGGCGACGACGTCGACCATCGAGTCGAGCGCCTCGTCGGGCGCATGGATGACCACATCGAGGCCGTCGCCGAGGATGTTCAGGTCGGCATCGGTGACCAGCACCGCGATCTCGATGAGCCGGTCGGACCTCAGGTTCAGTCCGGTCATCTCGCAGTCGATCCACACCAGTTCTTCGCGCACAGCGCTCCACAGTATTCGCACCCCCGCCGGACCGGCGGCCGTACCCGTCGGGACCGTGATCTTGGCAAGTACTGTGTGGCCCATGTCGACCGAGTCGGGCGCCACCCCAGCCCAGCAGATCGCCGCCGGTTACGCCGTCGAGGGTCAGGCGCTGGAGCTGGGCACCGTGGTCATCGACGGCGCCGCCGACGCCACGGCGAAGGTGCGCATTCCGCTCGCCACGGTGAACCGGCACGGTCTGGTGGCGGGCGCCACCGGCACCGGCAAGACCAAGTCGCTGCAGGTGCTCGCCGAACAACTCTCCGCCGCCGGGGTGCCGGTGCTGATGGCCGACGTCAAGGGCGACCTGTCCGGGATGTCCCGGCCGGGGGAGGCCGGTGAGAAGACCGCCGAGCGGGCCCGCGACACCGGCGATGAGTGGGCGCCGACCGCCTACCCGGTGGAATTCCTGTCCCTCGGCACGTCGGGCGTCGGTGTGCCGGTGCGCGCCACCATCTCGAGCTTCGGGCCCATCCTGCTGTCGAAGGTGCTCGGGCTCAACCAGACCCAGGAATCGACGCTGGGTCTGATCTTCCACTGGGCCGACCAGCAGGGCCTGGCACTGCTGGACCTGAAGGACCTGCGATCGGTGATCCAGTTCCTCACCAGCGACGAGGGCAAGCCGCAGCTCAAGGCGCTCGGCGCGGTGTCGACGACCACCGCCGGGGTGATCCTGCGCGCGCTGGTCAACCTGGAGGCCGAGGGCGCCGACACCTTCTTCGGCGAGCCGGAGCTGGAGCCTGCGGACCTGCTGCGGGTCGACGCGTCGGGACGCGGCATCGTCACACTGCTCGAGCTGGGCGCTCAGGCCGCCCGCCCGGTGATGTTCTCCACGTACCTGATGTGGGTGCTGGCGGATCTGTTCACCTCGTTGCCCGAGGTCGGTGACATCGACAAGCCGAAGCTGGTGTTCTTCTTCGACGAGGCGCACCTGTTGTTCGACGACGCGTCGAAGGCGTTCCTGGCCCAGGTCGAACAGACGGTGAAGCTGATCCGGTCCAAGGGTGTCGGGGTGTTCTTCTGCACCCAGCTGCCCACCGACGTCCCCAACGAGGTGCTGTCCCAGCTCGGCGCCCGCATCCAGCACGCGCTGCGCGCATTCACGCCCGACGACGAGAAGGCGCTGAACAAGACCGTCCGTACCTACCCGAAAACCGATGTCTACGAACTGAAGTCAGCGCTGACGTCGCTGGGCATCGGCGAGGCGGTCGTCACCGTGCTCTCCGAGCGGGGCGTGCCGACGCCGGTGGCGTGGACGCGCATGCGGGCGCCGCGATCGCTGATGGACACCATCGGCACCGAGGCGATCACCGCGGTCGCGAAGGCCAGTCCGCTGCAGGCGGAGTACGGCCAGACCGTCGACCGCGACTCGGCCTACGAGCGGCTCGCCGCCAAGCTGGCCCCGCCGCCCGAGGTGGCCCCGCCCGCGGACCTGCCGCCGGTGCCGACGCAGGTCGACGTGCCGCCGATGCCGGCACCCGCCGCCCCGGAGGAACCCGGCTTCTTCGAGAAGATGACCGACAGTCCCGCGTTCAGGAGCGCGATGCGTTCGGCGGGCACGGTGATCGGCCGCGAGATCACCCGCAGCATCTTCGGCACCGGCCGCCGCCGTCGCCGCCGCTGAGGGATCTCGGCGCGAAAACGTTCGCCCAGCGATCGTGAGCGCGCCGAAATGACTAGTCGCCGCCGAGCTTCTTGTACACGGCGCCGACGATCGGCGTGACGATCGACCGCGGGGCGTAGCCGCTGGCCACCGACATCGCCTTGGACGTGACGCCGGGGACCACCCGCATCTTGTTGCGCTCCAGGCCGTCCAGCGACAGCTTGGCGGTGTACTCGGTGGAGATCCACAGGAAGTCCGGGATGAGCTTCTCGACCAGCGACTGCTCGTCGGTGTCCGGCAGCGTCTCGCGCACCGGTCCGGGCGCCAGCACCGTGACGTGCACACCGTCGCGCTTGAGTTCACCGCGCAGCGACTCGCTGAAGGTGTTGACGAACGCCTTGCTCGCCGCGTAGGTGGCGTTGTTGGGGATCGGTGAGTTGCCTGCGGCCGAGCCCGAGATCAGGATGCCGCCTGCCCGGCGCGCCACCATGCCGGGCACCACGGCGAGCACCAGGTCGTGCACGCCGAGGACGTTCAGCTGCACCTGCGCCTTCTCGTCGGCCGGATCGAGCCGCGACAGCGGACCGAAGGTGGCGGTGCCCGCGTTGGCGCACAGGATCGAGATGTCACGTCCGGCGAGTTCGTCGCACAGCTCGGTGCGCGCGCTCGGATCGGCCAGGTCGACGGCCCGAACCTCGACGGTCACGCCGTACTGCTTGGTCAACCGGTCGGCCAGCGCGGCGAGCACCTCGCCGCGGCGGGCGGTGATGATCAGGTGGTGTCCGCGGGCGGCCAGTTCGATGGCCAGGGCTTCGCCGATGTTCTGAGAGGCGCCGGTGACGACCGCGCGGGATTCGGGGCGGGGAGCGGGAATCGGCATGGGCGGGACTATATCGCGGGCCGCACCGCGCCCTCCCGGCCTGCACCGGGGGCCGTGGACGGGCGGCTGCCACTAGGGTGGGCGGCGATGAGCGTGTCGTCGCGTCCGCCCGCATCGCCCGAGCGGACCCCGCCGCGGTCGGGAGTCGTCGCGTGGGCGCTGTGGGACTGCGGCGCCACCGGGATGAACGCCATCGTCATCACCTTCGTGTTCTCGGTGTACCTCACCGGACAGGTCGGCGAGGGCCTGGCCGGGCCGACGACGCCGGCAGGCTGGCTCGGTAATGCGCTGACCGTGTCCGGTCTGATCGTCGCGCTGCTCGCACCGGCGACGGGCATCTGGGTCGACGCCGCGCACCGCAGGCGCCCGATGCTGATCGTGCTGACCGGCGTCGCGGTGACCTCGACCGCCTCGATGAGCCTGATCCGCGACGACCCTCGCTATCTGTGGCCGGGCCTGATTCTGCTGGCGTTCACGGCGGCGTGCAGCGATCTGGCGACGGTGCCGTACAACGCGATGTTGCGGAACCTGTCCACGCCGGAGAGTTCCGGTCGCATCTCCGGCTTCGGTGCTGCGGCAGGATATTTCGGCAGCGTCGGGCTGTTGCTCATCGTCTATCTCGGGTTGGTGCAGGGCGACGGCCCGACCCGCGGATTCTTCGGCATCACCGCCGCGGACGGCTGGCCGGTGCGCGCGGCCATGCTGCTCACCGCCGCCTGGTTCGTGCTGTTCGCCATCCCGCTGCTGCTCAAGCGCGGCGTCGAGGCCCCGGTCGACGTGCTGCCGCGGGTCGGCTTCCTCGGCGCCTACCGGAAGCTGTGGGCGGAGCTCAAGGACCAGTGGCGGCGCGACCACAACATCGTCTACTACCTGGTCGCCAGCGCGATCTTCCGGGACGGCCTGACCGGGGTCTTCCAGTTCGGCGCCGTGCTGGGCGGGGCGGTCTACGGCGTGTCCCAGGCCGACCTGCTGCTGTTCGGGGTCTGCGCGTGCGTGGTGGCCGCATTGGGCGCGGTGCTCGGCGGACTGCTCGACGACCGGGTGGGCTCCAAACCCGTCATCGTCGGGTCGCTGGCGTCGATGGTGGTGGTCTCGATCGTGCTGATCACCCTCGACGGCACCACAGCGTTCTGGATCTGCGGGCTGCTGCTGTGCCTGTTCGTCGGACCGACCCAGTCGTCGGCGCGCACCCAGATGCTGCGCATCACCGAGGAGGGCAAGGAAGGCGTGGCGTTCGGGCTGTACACCACCACGGGGCGGGCGGCGTCGCCGCTGGCGCCGTGGTTCTTCGCCTCGGCGATCGCGCTGTTCGGCACCGATCGTGCCGGGATGGGCGGGCTGGCCGCGGTGCTGGCGCTCGGCCTGATCGCGATGCTGTTCGTGCGCGTGCCGAAGCGTCCGCGCTAGCCGAGTCCCGCGCAGATCGTCAGCCCGGCTCCGGTGCGCTGCTCGGTCGTCACGCCGTTGATCGAGACGGTGCAGGACACCTGGTTGCCGAGGTTGATGATGCTGATCCGCGCGGCACTCTGCGCGGGCGCGGGCAGGTCCACCTGCTTGCTCCACGGCAGCATCACGTTGAACTCGGTCTGCGGGAGCCCGCCGCTGTCGGTGTAGGTGATGCTGATCGCCCGGCCGTCGCCCGACACGTCGTAGGTGACGGTCTCGGTCTGCCCGGACACCGTCGTCGTCGGTGTCGGCGCCGAGGTGGTGGGCAGCGGGAGCACCGGCCTTGGGCTCGGCGAGGTGGTGGTGGTCGTGCGCGGGGTGGTGCTGGTGGCGGTTGGCTCGGGCATCGCCGGTGCCGGTGCGACGACCGTCTGCTGGCGGGAGCTGTTCGAGATGACCAGGGCGATCACCAGTCCGACGACCACCAGCACCGCGGCCGCGGCCACCCACCAGAGCCACTGCGGCGACTTCGGCTCGCCGGGCGGGGGTTCGGCCGGTTCGTGGGGGGCGTACTGGCCGGCGGCATACGGATCGGCGGGGTCGTAGCCGTACTGCGAGTACTGCGGCAGCCGCTGGGTGGGGGCGGGCCCGGTGGGTGGCGGGTAATTGCCGTACGGCGGCTGGTTGGCGTACGCGGGGTCGTGATAGCCCGGCTCCTCGCCGTCGCGACGCGATCCGGTCATGCCCACCTCATGGTCGCAGGGTACCCGCGTAAGCCGCTGTCGCGGCGGCTCGGTTCCGGGGGGAGGCCGACCCCGCCGCCGGACACGATGGACAATCAAGGCGTGAGACGGCAGGTGCGGGCGAACTACGGCGCGTCACTGTCGCCGGATGCGACGGCATTCGCCCACCTCGTCGACGACGGTGGCTTCCCACGGGCGGTGCAGCGGTTCCTGCGGGGCTGGCGCGCGAGTTCGTCGCGTGACGTCGAACTGCCGGTCGAGGGCCCGGTCACCAGGGTGATGCACTCCGCGGACGGTCACTGGCTGGCCTGCCAGGTCGCACCGGACGGCAGCGACCGATTCCAGATCTGGGTGGTGACAAACGATCCCGATGACCGCGACGCCCGCCGGATCGACAGCTGGCCCCACGGACATCCCGAGGGCAGCGCCGAGCTGATCGGCTGGGACGGCACGCAGGTCGCGGCGATCCTCACCGGCGAGGATGGGGTGGGCAGTTCGTGCCTGATCGACCCGGCCGACGGCAGCACGGTGGTGCTCGACCGGCGCACCGCAGGCCGGCTGGTCGACGCCTGGGCCGGCGCTGCGCTGGTGCGCGTCGGACCGCGCGGGTACCGGGACCTGATCCTGCTGCGGGGACTCACCGAGTTCGCCCTGCTGCCCTACGATCCCGGCTCGACCACCGACCTCGGCTTCATCCTCGACGACCACACCCCGCGGCGGCTGCGCGCCGGTACGACGGGCGAGTCCTTCGAGCTGTACCACCCGGCCAAGACCTATGGCCTCAACAGCACCGAGGGCTTCGTGCGGGCGCTGATCCGCAGTGACAACGGGGCCTCGCACGCCCGGCTCATCGAGGTCACCAGCACCGCAGACGGCGTGTCGTACCACGTGCTCGCCGAGAAGCCGGGGTTCGATCTCGACGAGTTCGTCGTCAGCGACGACCTGTCGACCGTGGCGCTGCTGTGGAACAAGCACGGCTGCAGCGAGTTACAGATCCTGGAGTACGCGGACAACACGTTGAGTCCGCCGATCCCGCTGCCCGGCCTGGTGGCCACCGAGCTCACCATCAGCGCAGGCGGGTCGATGGTGGCGATGACGGTGGAGAGTCCGTCGCTGCCGCCGACCATCGAACTGGTCGACCCGCGCACCCGCGAATGGGAACGCGTGCACCGCGAGCCGAGCCTCGGGCCGTTGACCGCGGACCCGACACTGGAATTCGTCACCGCACGCGACGGGCTGGAGTTCAGCGGCTGGCTCTACCGGCCGCCCGCCCCCGTGGAACCGATCGGCGCAATGATCTTCCTGCACGGCGGGCCCGAGGGGCAGTCGCGGCCGGGCTACAACGAGTTCTATCCGCCGCTGCTGGAGGCGGGCATCACCGTGTTCACCCCGAACGTCCGTGGTTCCGGTGGCGGCGGGCGGGCGTTCATGCACGCCGACGACAAGGAGCTGCGTTTCGCGGCCATCGACGACGTCGCGGACTGCGTGCACTTCCTCATCGATCGCGAGGCCGTATCGGCCGACCGGATCGCCTGCTGCGGCTGGTCCTACGGCGGATACCTGACCCAGGCCGCCCTGGCATTCCACCCCGAACTGTTCGCGGCGGGCATCAGCATCTGTGGGATGAGCGATCTCAACACCTGGTACCGCACCACGGAGCCGTGGATCGCCGCCGCGGCGTATCCGAAATACGGCCATCCGATCGGCGACCGGGAGCTGCTGGAGCGGCTGTCGCCGCTGCTGCGGGTGCACGCGTTGACCGCTCCGCTACTGCTGGTGCACGGTGCGAACGACACCAACGTGCCCCCGAGCGAATCGCAGCAAATGTTCGAGGCGTTGCGATCGCTGGACCGCACAGCCGAGCTCCTGACGTTCGACGACGACGGCCACGAGATCGTCAAGCGGGAGAACCGTGCGGTGCTGGTCAACGCGATGCGTCAGTGGCTGATGAAGGCGTTCGCCGCCACCGCCATCGGATGAGCCCTGGTCGCTGACGCGAGGTTTGGAGAATTTGTCGGTTGGGTAAAACTCGTGCTGCGCCACTAGGGCGCAAAAGGGATGGAGGCACGGCATGAGGGGCCTACTCGGCTTGATTGTGCTCATCTGGTTGCTGATCGGCGTCTTCGCTGCCTATCAGCGCGATTATTTCAAGACCGGCGACGCGAACTGCGCAACCGCAGCCAACATCGCCCTCACGGTGGTGGCGGGACCGCTCAACTACTTCGGCGTCAATCCGAAGGCTGACTGCAACGTCAATGTTCCGGAGCCAAGCGCAAGTGACCTGCCCGAACCCTCCGGGCAGACAATCGAATACAAGATTGGAGTGTTGGCATGATCATCCTCGGAATCATCCTGGCCTTGCTGGGATACTTCATCAGCATCCCGATAGTGATGTACATCGGCGTCGTCCTGATCGTCATCGGTGTCGTCCTGTGGATCCTGGGCTCGACCGGACGCGCGGTGGGTGGCCGAAAAGTCTGGTATTAGCTCTCAGTTACCTCAGCGACCGGCCGAGGTCAGCGCAGCGACCGTCATCTTCTTCAGGACGGAACGCGAGCTGGCCTCGGCCGCTCTCGTCGTCGAGGGTTTCACGCTGTGCGGCGTCGAGTTCAGCAGCCCGAACGCGGCGTGCGCCATCAGCCGGGCGTCGGCCTCACCCACGGTGTCGTCCAACCGGCGCAGCACCGACACCCAGATCTCCACGTACTGCCGCTGCGCTCTCCGCACCTGCCGCTTGGCGGGATCGGGGAGATGGCCGAGATCGCGGTCCTGGATCCGGATCAGGTCGGACTCGCCGAGTGCGAAGTCCAGATGGAAGTCGATGAGCCCCTCGAGCGCGCTTGCCGCGTCGTCGGTGCCGGCGACCACCTCCGAAGCCCCGGCGAGCAACCGGGTGCTGATGCCGACCAGCAGTTCGACCAGCATCGCCTCCTTGTTGGGGAAGTGCCGGTAGATGGCGGGTCCGCTCACTCCCACCGCCGCGCCGATGTCCTCCAACCGCACGGCGAGATAGCCCTTTTCGGCCACCAGTCGCTCCGCCGCGGCGATGAGCTGACTGCGGCGGTCGGATTTCGCCCGGCTGCGGCGGGTGCCGTCCTGCGGCGCCGGAGAGGTCACACTGCGGCTCCTCGATTTCGGCGGTGGACATCTCGGTTAATCGCCACTAACATACCATGAGTTATTCCTCATTAACTCAAAAGACGGGTGCTGCGATGACGCCGCGGTCATCACACCGCGAGGATCACCTCGCCCTGGTGGCGCAGTTGCGCGACAAGTTGGCCACCGCCGCCCTCGGCGGTCCCGCCAAGGCACGGGAGCGCCACGTCGGGCGCGGCAAGCTGTTGCCGCGCGACCGGGTTGACGGCCTGCTCGACCCGGGCAGCCCGTTCCTGGAAGTGGCGCCGCTCGCCGCCGACGGCATGTACGACGACGAGTGTCCCGGCGCCGGGATGATCGCCGGCATCGGCCGGATCTCCGGGCGCGAGTGCATGATCGTGGCCAACGACGCGACGGTCAAGGGCGGCACCTACTACCCGGTGACGGTCAAGAAGCACCTGCGCGCGCAGGAGATCGCCGGCCAGAACCAGCTGCCGTGCATCTACCTCGTCGACTCCGGCGGCGCCTTCCTGCCGCGGCAGGACGAGGTGTTCCCGGACCGCGACCACTTCGGCCGCATCTTCTACAACCAGGCCACCCTGTCCGCGCGCGGCATCGCGCAGATCGCCGCGGTGCTCGGATCCTGCACCGCGGGCGGGGCGTACGTGCCCGCGATGAGCGACGAAGCCGTCATCGTGCGCAATCAGGGCACCATCTTCCTCGGCGGTCCGCCGCTGGTGAAGGCGGCCACAGGAGAAGTGGTGACGGCCGAGGACCTCGGCGGCGGCGAACTGCACTCCAAGACCTCCGGGGTCACCGACCATCTCGCCCACGACGACCGCGACGCCCTGCGCATCGTGCGGCGCATCGTCGCGACGCTGGGCCCGCGCAGCACGCCGCCCTGGGACGTCGCGCCGACGGTCGACGCGGTGGCCGACCAGAGCGAGCTCTACGACGTGGTTCCCGTCGACGCCCGGGTGCCCTACGACGTGCACGAGGTGATCACCCGGATCGTCGACGGCGGCGAATTCTCGGAATTCAAGGCCGAATACGGCACGACGCTGGTGACAGGTTTCGCCCGCATCCACGGCCATCCGGTCGGCATCGTCGCCAACAACGGGGTGCTGTTCGGCGAATCCGCGCTCAAGGGCGCGCATTTCATCGAACTGTGCGACAAGCGCAGTACGCCGCTGCTGTTCCTGCAGAACATCGCCGGGTTCATGGTCGGCCGCGACTACGAGGCAGGCGGCATCGCCAAGCACGGCGCCAAGATGGTGACGGCGGTTGCCTGTGCGCGGGTGCCCAAGCTGACGGTGGTGATCGGCGGCTCGTACGGCGCGGGCAACTACTCGATGTGCGGCAGGGCGTACTCGCCGCGGTTCCTCTGGATGTGGCCCAACGCCAGGATCTCGGTGATGGGCGGCGAGCAGGCGGCGTCGGTGCTCGCGACGGTGCGTGCGGACGCCCGCGAGGCGGCGGGGGATCCGTGGCCTGCCGAGGAGCAGGAGGCGTTCAAGGCCCCGATCCGCGACCAGTACGAACACCAGGGCAATCCCTATTACTCGACGGCGCGGCTGTGGGACGACGGGGTCATCGACCCCGTCGACACCAGAACCGTGCTCGGACTGGCTCTCTCGGTGGTGGGGCAGGCCCCGCTCGAGCCGGTCTCCTACGGCGTGTTCCGGATGTGACGGGCGACATGACGACTCTCTTCGACACCGTTCTGGTCGCGAACCGCGGCGAGATCGCCGTGCGCGTCATCGGGACGCTGCGCGCGCTCGGCATCCGGTCGGTCGCGGTCTACAGCACGGCCGACGCCGACGCACGCCACGTCGCCGCGGCGGACGTCGCCGTCCACATCGGACCCGCGCCCGCGCGGCAGAGCTACCTCGACATCGCCGCGGTCATCGACGCGGCCCGGCGCACCGGTGCCCAGGCCGTACATCCCGGGTACGGATTCCTCTCGGAGAACGCGGAATTCGCAACGGCGCTGCACGAGGCGGGCATCGCATTCGTCGGTCCGCCCGCGAATGCGATCCGCACCATGGGCGACAAGATCGCTGCCAAGGTCGCGGTGTCGGCGTTCGGTGTCCCGGTGGTGCCCGGGGTGTCGCGCCCGGGACTGACCGACGACGACCTGATCGCCGGCGCGGTCGACATCGGCTACCCGGTGCTGGTGAAGCCGTCGGCCGGTGGTGGCGGCAAGGGCATGCGGGTGGTGCGCGAGGCCGCCGGCCTTCCCGCCGCGCTCACCTCGGCCCGGCGGGAGGCCGCCGCAGCGTTCGGTGACGACACCCTGTTCCTGGAGCGGTTCGTGCTCAACCCGCGCCACATCGAGGTGCAGGTGCTGGCCGACGGGCAAGGCGCCGTGGTGCACCTCGGGGAACGCGAATGCAGCCTGCAGCGCCGCCACCAGAAGGTGATCGAGGAGGCGCCGTCACCGCTGCTCGACGCCGCCACCCGGGACCGGATCGGCGCCGCCGCCTGCGACACCGCGCGCAGCGTCGACTACGCCGGCGCGGGCACCGTGGAGTTCATCGTGTCGGCCGACCGGCCCGACGAGTTCTTCTTCATGGAGATGAACACCCGTCTGCAGGTGGAACATCCGGTCACCGAACTGGTCACCGGCATCGATCTGGTCGAGCAGCAGCTGCGGGTCGCCGCAGGGCACCCGCTCACGCTCGCGCAATCCGACATCGTGCTGCGCGGCCACGCGATCGAGGCACGCGTGTACGCGGAGGATCCCGTCAACGGTTTCCTGCCCACCGGCGGAACCGTGCTGGACGTGGCCGAACCCCGCGGCCCCGGCATCCGGGTGGATTCCGGCATCCGCGCCGGCTCGGTGATCGGCAGCGACTACGACCCGATGCTGGCCAAGGTCATCGGATACGGCGACGACCGGGCCGCGGCCCTGCGCACCCTCGACCGCGCGCTCGCGGGCACCGCCGTCCTCGGCGTCACGACGAACATCGACTTCCTGCGCTTCCTGCTGGCCGATCCCGACGTGGCGGCCGGCCGCCTCGACACCGGGCTGCTCGACCGCCGGACACCGGATTTCGTGCCGGTCCCGATCGGCGACGACCAGCTGATCGCGTCCGCCGCCGTCGTGTGGCTGCGCGGGTGGCCGGCAGGCGGC
>NZ_JAUMSQ010000146.1:0-22711 GCF_030519285.1 Mycolicibacterium arseniciresistens | reverse complement strand
GCCCGGGTGCTGCTGGCGCGGCGGTTCCACAACGACGCGGTGCGCGACACGCTGGCACTGCGGGAGCGGGCCGCGGTGCGCCTGCTGCGGCTCGGCGGCACGGCTGCGCTGCCGACGTACTTCGAGATCGCCGAACGCGCGGAGGCGTCGGACGACGATCCTGGGCCGGTCAGCCGCCGCACGTCGGCGCGCGTGGTGCTGCTCGACGAGTCGGGCGCGGTGTTGCTGTTCTGCGGCTCCGATCCTGCTTCGGTCGACACCGACCCGCCCCGGTGGTGGTTCACCATCGGTGGCGCGGTGCAGCCGGGTGAGGAACTTCCCGACGCCGCGGCGCGGGAGGTGTTCGAGGAGACGGGACTGCGCATCGACCGGTCGCAGCTGATCGGGCCGGTGTGGCACCGGGAGGCGACCATCGACTTCAACGGTTCGGTGGTGCGCAGCATCGAGTTGTTCTTCGTGCACCGCACCCGGCGGTTCGAGGTGTCGGCGGCAGGCCGGACGGAGCTCGAGCGCCGCTACATTCACGGCCACCGCTGGTGCGATGCGACAATGATCGGAGAACTGGTCGCCGCCGGCGAGGCGGTGTATCCGCGGCAGCTCGGCGAGCTGCTGGTGGAGGCGAACGAACTGGCGGACGGGTCCGGCCACCGCGAGTTGCAATCGATCCGTTGAACTGCGGATCTAATCGATTTGGCAGCTCGTTTAGACTGGATCAGTAGCGCTTGGAGGAGATGACGATGGAAACCGCACCGAACGGGTCGACCAACGGATCCGCCCAGACGGGTACCGCCCGCGTCAAACGCGGCATGGCCGAGATGCTCAAGGGCGGCGTGATCATGGATGTGGTCACCCCCGAGCAGGCGCGTATCGCCGAGGCGGCCGGCGCGGTCGCGGTGATGGCGCTCGAGCGGGTGCCCGCCGACATCCGGGCCCAGGGCGGCGTCTCGCGGATGAGCGACCCCGACATGATCGAGGGCATCATCGACGCCGTCACGATTCCGGTGATGGCCAAGGCCCGGATCGGCCATTTCGTCGAGGCGCAGATCCTGCAGAGCCTGGGCGTCGACTACGTCGACGAGTCCGAGGTGCTCACCCCGGCCGACTACACCAACCACATCGACAAGTGGAAGTTCACCGTGCCGTTCGTCTGCGGCGCCACCAATCTCGGCGAGGCGTTGCGGCGGCTGACCGAGGGCGCGGCGATGATCCGCTCCAAGGGTGAGGCCGGCACCGGTGACGTCTCCAACGCCACCACCCACATGCGCAAGATCGGCGGCGAGATCCGCCGGCTGACGTCGCTGTCGGAGGACGAGCTGTTCGTGGCCGCCAAGGAACTGCAGGCGCCCTACGAGCTGGTCGCCGAGGTGGCGCGGGCGGGCAAGCTGCCGGTCACGCTGTTCACCGCGGGCGGCATCGCCACCCCGGCCGACGCGGCGATGATGATGCAGCTCGGCGCCGAGGGTGTGTTCGTCGGATCGGGCATCTTCAAGTCGGGCAACCCGGCGGAGCGCGCGGCCGCGATCGTCAAGGCCACCACGTTCTACGACGACCCCGACGTGCTGGCGAAGGTGTCGCGCGGGTTGGGCGAGGCCATGGTCGGCATCAACGTCGAGGACATCGCGCAGCCGCACCGGCTGGCCGAACGCGGCTGGTAGAGCGCACAAGTGGCGATCGAGGAGATCCTCGACCTCGAGCAGATCGAGGTCAACATCTACCGCGGCGGCGTGTTCAGTCCCGAGTCGGGATTCCTGCAGCGCACATTCGGCGGACATGTCGCCGGCCAGTCGCTGGTCTCCGCCGTGCGGACCGTCGACCCCAGGTTTCAGGTGCACTCGCTGCACGGGTACTTCCTGCGCGGCGGTGACGCCCGCGCGCCCTCGGTGTACTCGGTCGAGCGCCTCCGCGACGGCGGGTCGTTCTGCACCCGGCGGGTGACCGCGATCCAGCACGGCGAGACGATCTTCTCGATGTCGGCGTCGTTCCAGACCGACCAGAGCGGCATCGAACACCAGGACGCCATGCCCGCCGCGCCGCCGCCCGACGACATCCCGGATTTCAAGTCGGCCAGCAAGGTCTTCGACGACGCAGGCTTCCGGCAGTTCGACGAGTGGGACGTGCGCATCGTGCCGCGCGATCAGGTGCCGCTGCTGCCGGGTAAGGCATCGCAGCAACAGGTCTGGTTCCGGCACCGCGACCCGCTGCCCGACGATCCGGTGCTGCACATCTGCGCGCTGGCCTACCTGAGCGATCTCACGCTGCTGGGGTCGGCGCAGGTGAACCATCCCGACGAGCGCAAGCACCTGATGATCGCCTCGCTGGACCATGCGATGTGGTTCATGCGGCCGTTCCGCGCCGACGAGTGGCTGCTCTACGACCAGTCGTCGCCGTCGGCGTGCGGTGGTCGCGCGCTGACGCAGGGCAAGTTGTTCAACCGCTACGGCGAGATGGTCGCGGCGGTGATGCAGGAGGGGTTGACCCGCTTCAAGCGCGACTATTCGCCGGCGGGGGAGTGAGCGCCCGCATCGGGGTGCTCGCACTGCAGGGCGACACCCGCGAGCATCTGGCGGCGTTGCACGAAGCCGGCGCCGAGGCGGTGACGGTGCGGCGGCGCGGCGAACTCGAGGCGGTCGACGCGCTGGTGATCCCCGGCGGGGAGTCCACCACGATGAGTCTGCTGCTGCGCGAACTCGACCTGCTCGATCCGCTGCGCGCCCGCCTCGCCGACGGCATGCCGGCCTACGGCTCGTGTGCGGGGATGATCCTGCTGGCCACCGAGATCCTCGACGCGGGTGCGGCGGGCAGGCAGGCCGACCCGCTGAAGGCGATCGACATCACGGTGCGGCGCAACGCTTTCGGGCGTCAGGTGGACTCGTTCGAAGGCGACATCGACTTCACCGGCCTCGACGGGTCGGTGCACGCGGTGTTCATCCGGGCGCCGTGGGTGGAACGGGTCGGACCCGACGTCGAGATCCTCGCCACGGCGGCCGGACATCCGGTGGCGGTGCGGCAGGGTCCGGTGCTGGCGACGGCGTTCCATCCGGAGATCACCGGCGACCGCCGCGTGCACAAGCTCTTCGTCGATTCCCTCTAAGACGCGATTTCGGCGCGCTTTCGTTCGCTGACCGATCGAAAGCGCGCCGAAATCACTCAAGAAGCCGGCAGGACGTGGTCGGCGACCTTGTCGGTGGACAGGCACAGCGAGCAGACGAAGGCGTCGTGCGTCGCGCACTTCATCATGTCCGGCCGCTCGTAATCATGATGGCAGACATGGCATTTGAGGTGCTCGCCGGACGGATTGCCCAGCTCGTCGTACATCGGCAGGTCGATGCCGTCGTCGGTGCGCCGCAGGTAGTACTTGCCCTTGGTCGCGACGGCGAGGATCGGCGGCAGCACCAGTCCGAGCACCATGGCCACCAGCGGTGAGTACGGCCGGATCGCCTCGCCGAGCACCCCGAAGAACGTCAGCAGTGACACCCCGGCCGCGACGAACAGCGAGACGAAGCCGACCGGGTTGACGGCGTACAGCATGCCGCGGCGGAACTCGGGCTGCAGCGGCGAGAGCTTCAGCAGGTACTTGTTGAACACGATGTCCGACGCCACCACCACGACCCAGGCGATGCCGCAGTTGGCGTAGAACCCGAGGATCGAGTTCAGGAACGCGAACATGTTGGCTTCCATCAGGATCAGCGCGATCACCAGGTTGAACGCCAGGAACACCAGCCGGCCCGGGTAGTGCTTGGTGACGCGGGTGAACGAGTTCGTCCACGCCAGCGAACCAGAGTAGGCGTTGGTCACGTTGATCTTCACCTGGCTGATCACCACCAGGATCACCGCGAGGGTCATGGCGAGCCACGGCGGCAGGAAGTTCCGGTAGATCTCCAGGAACTGGTGCACCGGCTCGTTGGCGTTCGCCACGGCGCCGTCGAAGACGTTGGCGATCAGGTACACCGCCAGGAACAGGCCGACGACCTGCTTGATGGCGCCGAAGATCACCCAGCCGGGTCCGGCGAGGAACATCCAGGTCCACCAGCTGCGGCTGTTCTCCGGTGTACGGGGAGGCATGAATCGCAGGTAGTCGATCTGCTCGGCGATCTGAACGATCAGGGACAGACACACCCCTGCGGCCAGCAGGGTCATCCCGAGGTCGAAGCCGCCGGTGCCGCTCTCCCCCTGGTAGGCGAAGAAGTCGCCGACCGACTCGGGATGGCTGACCACCAGGTAGACGAACGGCGCGACCATCAGCACCAGCCACAGCGGGGTGGTCCAGACCTGAAGTGTCGAGAGCACTTTCATGCCGTAGATCACCAGCGGGAAGATGATGACGGTGGACAGCGCATAACCGGCCCACAGCGGGATGCCGAGACCGAGTTCGAGACCCTGGGCCATGATCGAGCCCTCGAGCGCGAAGAAGATGAAGGTGAACGTCGCGAAGATGACGTTGGTGACCACCGAGCCGTAGTAGCCGAATCCGCTGCCGCGGGTGATCAGGTCGAGGTCGATGTTGTAGCGCGCCGCGTAGTACGCCACCGGGAATCCGGTCACCATCACGACGACCGCGAAGATCAGGATCCCCCAGAG
Source organism: Mycolicibacterium arseniciresistens (assembly GCF_030519285.1). Lineage (NCBI taxonomy): Bacteria > Bacillati > Actinomycetota > Actinomycetes > Mycobacteriales > Mycobacteriaceae > Mycobacterium > Mycolicibacterium arseniciresistens. The sequence continues at coordinate 18,133 of NZ_JAUMSQ010000146.1, read as the reverse complement.
CGCGTTGGTGGTTCCGTAGGCGATGCCGATGTTGGCGCCGATCGCGAAGTCCGCGAGATAGGCGATGCCGCCGAGGGCCGAGATGCCCACCACCCGGGTGGACCACTTGCGGTAGCTGCGCGGCGCGAAGCGCAGCGTGTAGTCCTCCAGCGTCTCCTTGGTGGCGGTCATGGTGTCGAGGTCGGCCTCGACAGCCTCGTTGCGCCGCACCTCGTCGCTGAGCTCTTGGGTCATTCGGCAAAATTAGGGCGACTTTGTTTCCGGTCTGTGACAACGGTGTTCCGTCTTCAGCAAACCGTGCCGCCGGCGGCGCCGGCCCGGGGTCAGCGGATCGGCAGACCGGTGACGGCCCGCCCGATCACCAGCCGCTGGATCTCGCTGGTGCCCTCGAAGATCGTGAAGATCTTGGCGTCGCGGTGCATGCGCTCCACCGGGTAGTCGCGGGTGTAGCCGTTGCCGCCGAGGATCTGGATCGCCTCGTCGGTGACGTAGACCGCGGTCTCGCTGGCGACCAGCTTGGCCATCGACCCCTCGGCGTTGTCGAACGTCTTGCCGTTGCGTGCCATCCACCCGGCCCGGTAGACCAGCAGGCGCGCCGCGTCGATACGGGCCTTCATGTCGGCGAGCTTGAACGCGATCGCCTGGAACTCACCGATCTTGCGGCCGAACTGTTCCCGCTGCTTGGCGTAGTCGAGTGCGTACTCGTAGGACGCCTGTGCCACCCCGACGGCCATCGCGCCGACGGTGGGCCGGGTGCGTTCGAAGGTGGCCATCGCCGCCTGGCTCTTGGAGCTCTTGCCTTCGCGGACGCGGGCGATGCGCTCGTCGAACTTCTCCTTGCCGCCGACGATGAGGCTTCCCGGGATGCGGACGTCGTCCAGCACCACCTCGGCGGTGTGCGACGCCCGGATGCCGTGCTTGAGGAACTTCTGGCCCTGCGTGAAACCCGTTGTGCCGGGCGGGATGATGAACGTCGCCTGGCCGCGGGTGCCCAGATCCGGGTGCACCGACGCGACGACGATGTGGACGTTGGCGATGCCGCCGTTGGTGGCCCACGTCTTGGTCCCGTTGAGGACCCACTCGTCGGTGGCCTCGTCGTAGCGGGCCTTGGTCAGGATGGCGCCGACGTCGGATCCGGCGCCGGGCTCCGACGAGCAGAACGACGCGACCTTCGGGTCGTCGACGGTGCCGAACATCTGCGGCAGCCACTCGCCGAGCTGCTCGGGGGTGCCGTTGGCCGCCAGCGACGCGGCGGCCAGACCGGTGCCCAGGATCGACAATGCGATGCCGGCATCGCCCCAGAACATCTCCTCGAACGCGACCAGCATGCCGAGCCCCGACGGCTCGCCTGCCTGCTCGGCGAAGAACTCCATCGAGTAGATGCCGACCTTGGCCGCCTCCTGGATGATCGGCCACGGCGTCTCCTCGCGTTCGTCCCACTCGGCGGCGGCGGGGCGGATGACGTCGGCGGCGAACTCGTGGACCCAGTCCCGGATGTGGACGAGGTCGGGGGACAGTTCGAGGGAGAACGACATGACGGGGATCTTACTCCGGAGTAAGTTCACCGGAGAAGTGCTGTGGCGGATGTAACAGAGGTGAGGTGGGCCGATGACGATGGTCGAGGTGGAGCCCCAGCCGAGGATCGACACCGTGGTGCGGTTGGCCGGCGGCGGGGAGGCGCGGCGCACCGAGTACACCGGGACGGCCTGGTTCGACGGCAAGCCGTACGTCTCGGGCCCGGTGATGCAACGCTCGCGCAGCGCGCCGCGAGGACTGCGCAACGCCACCTTCGAGGCCGGCTTCTTCCTGCCCGACAGCCTGGCCTACGATCGCGCGGCGCTCGGCGAGGCGATACTGACCCTGTCGGTGACACTGCAGGCGGCCGGCGACACCGGGGCGGTGATCGACACCGCGGCGACCTTCGCCGACGACCCGTCCGGGGTGCCGACGTGGATCCATCTGTGGCTGCGGGCGCACATCGGCTGGCCGGCGGGGGTCGGCTACCGCGTCACCGCGCTGACCCCGCTGGAGGCGGTGCGCTGATCCTCCGCGGTCCTCGTCGCGCGTTGCCCGCTCACCGCCGGCATCGCGGCACGTAGAATCGTCGGGTTGCCACCGATCGAGCAGAGCACCGACCAGAGCGAGGTAGTCCCCGATGAGCGGCCATTCCAAGTGGGCCACCACGAAGCACAAGAAGGCGATCATCGATGCCCGCCGCGGCAAGAACTTCGCCAAGCTGATCAAGAACGTGGAGGTGGCCGCCCGCGTCGGCGGTGGCGACCCGGCCGGTAACCCGACGCTCTACGACGCCATCCAGAAGGCGAAGAAGAACTCGGTGCCCAACGACAACATCGAGCGCGCCCGCAAGCGCGGCGCCGGTGAAGAGGCCGGCGGCGCCGACTGGCAGACCATCACCTACGAGGGCTACGGGCCCAACGGGGTGGCGGTGCTGGTCGAGTGCCTCACCGACAACCGCAACCGCGCCGCCGGCGAGGTGCGCGTCGCGATGACCCGCAACGGCGGCAACATGGCCGACCCCGGTTCGGTGTCCTACCTGTTCTCCCGCAAGGGCGTCATCACGCTCGAGAAGAACGGCCTCGCCGAGGACGACGTGCTCGCGGCGGTGCTCGACGCGGGCGCCGAGGACGTCACCGACCTGGGCGACAGCTTCGAGATCCTCTCCGAGCCGACCGATCTGGTCGCGGTGCGCTCCGCCCTGCAGGAGGCCGGTATCGACTACGACTCCGCGGAGGCCGGATTCCAGCCGTCGGTGACGGTGCCGCTGGACGCCGAGGGCGCACGCAAGATCATGAAGCTCGTCGACGCGCTCGAGGACAGCGACGACGTGCAGGACGTCTACACCAACGCCGACATCCCCGACGAGATACTCGCCCAGATCGAGGAGTAGTCCCGGGCGGCTAGAACGTCAGCTGCACCTGGTAGTCGCGGTGGGTGAACACCCACTCGCCGGCGTCGCGGCGCAGTTCGTCGGTGTACTCGCCGACCAGTCGCATCGCGTTGCCGTCGCGGAACTGCATGATCTCGAGGTTGTTCGACCGCGCGCGGGCCCGGTCGCCGTCGATCTCGATGGCCGCGACCTGGATGAAGAACGCCATCTTCTCGACCGCGCCGAACACCTCGCCCCAGTGGGTGCGGAGTTCGTCGACTCCCTGGCACTCACCGCCTGCGCCGGTGCGCCGCCCGTCCTCGGCCCAGCACGCCAGATAAGCCTCGAGGTCCTGCCGGACGACGGCGTCGCTGTAGAGCTCGAGCCGCTCGCGAATGGACTGCCGGTCTTGGGCCGGGCCGGTGAACGCCATGAGCGCATCGTAGATCTGGGGTTCACCCGGATGTCGGCGGAACGCCCGGTACGTCAGGCGCGTCCGTTGGTGGTGGCGAACTCGTCCTCGTAGTCGACGGTGTCGTCGAACGCCCGGCCCCGTCTCTCCGCCTCGGGGCTGCCCGAGAACAGGCTGGACGCCACGCGGTGGGTCTCGGTGGCGGTGTCGCGGCGGGCAGGCCGGTCGGGCTCTGCCGGGGCGGGTTTGATCCGGTGGGCCGGGACGACGGCGTGCGGCGTGCGCTGCACCCAGTCGACCATGCCCTCGCGCACCGCGCACCGCAGGTCGAACAGCGCTCCCGCGTTGGGGGCGCTCACCATCATCCGCACCCGGACCACCCCGCCGACGGCGTCGGTCACCTGCAGCACGCCGCGGCGGCCGTCCCACTGGTCATTGGCGGCGAGTAAGCGGTCGAGTTCGGCGCGCATGTCCGCGAACGGGACGGAGAAGTCGACGTCGAACTCGACGGTGCCCATGATCTCGGTGGCGTTGCGCGTCCAGTTCTCGAACGGGGTGGTGGTGAAGTAGGTGCACGGCAGCACCAGCCGGCGTTCGTCCCACAGCCGCACCACGACATAGGTCAGCGTGATCTCCTCGATCCGGCCCCACCACCGGCCCTCTTCGAGCTCGACGACGTCGCCGACCCGGATCGCGCCCGAGAACGCGATCTGCATCCCGGCGAACACGGCGCCCAGCGAGGTCTGCGCGGCCAGGCCGGCGACCACCGACAGCACACCGGCCGAGGCGAACAGGGTGGTGCCGATGTCGGAGAACGATGGGAACGTCATCAGGATCGCCGCCAGGCCGAGCACGACGACCACGGCGATCGCGAGCCTGCGCAGCACCGTCACCTGGGTGCGGATCCGCCGCCAGACCCGGTCTGCGTCGGTCACCTCGCCCTCCGCGCCGCCGCCGTAGCGCGCGATCATCCGCCGCTCGGCCACCATCACCAGGCTGGTCAGCAGCCAGGTGAAAGTGGCGATGTTCACGATCAGCATCGTGTGGTCGACCCAGCCGCGCCACGGGTCGGCGTCGTCGGAGGTGCGCTGCACCGCGACCGACGCCGCGAAGACGATCAGCGTCGCCCGCAGCGGCCGGCGGGTGAGTGTCGCGACGTCGCACAGCACTTCGCTGCGCCGGCCGACGCGCCGTAACCCCCAGGTGAGGATGATTCCCACCAGGTACGCGGCGACCACGGCGCCGCACGCCCAGGCCAGGGTGACGGCGAGATTGGTGGCGGACTCGAGTTCGTTCTCGTCGGGCATGGGGGTGAAATCAGCTCCACGGATCGAGGTCAGGTCTCCCGCGACGGTAGCGGCGGTCGCGCGTGACGTCACATCGCGCGGCGGGCGGCTGCGTGGATATCACCCGGAATTCGCTCACTGGCAGCACAATTGCCGCGTGGCGGTAGTCGTGACGGATCCCAACGGTGTCCAGTGGAACCTCAAGCGCAAGTGGTGGCCGTTCGGCGACATGGGGGACTGGGCCGACATCGACTTCTTCGGCTGGTTCGCGCTGCTGATCGCCGCGCCGTTCCTGCTGGTGTGGCCGTTCTGGCTGGCGACGAAATTCCTCGGCCTGCAGCGGTGGCGGATCGTCATCGAGCGGGCCCACGCCGAGGTCGGCGACGAACTGGTGCGCGGCTGGTCCGCCTCGGGGCGCCGGCTCAACGACCTGGCGCTGGAGATCGGCCAGGGCAGCCGGTCCGGGCACTTCACGCTCTGATCGGGGGGCCGCGACACCAGCGTGTCGCCGCCCGGCCCGGCAGCTGCGGCGCGCTAGGGTGTCGAACAGCTGTTCGGGAAGGGGCTGGCGTGCGCGTGATGGGAGTCGACCCGGGGTTGACCCGCTGCGGGCTCTCCGTGGTCGAGGGCGGCACCGGCCGCCAGGTCATCGCGCTCGACGTCGACGTCGTCCGCACCCCCTCCGACGCACCGCTGGCCGAGCGGCTGCTGACCATCAGCAACACCGTGGACCATTGGATGGACACCCACGTGCCCGACGTCGTCGCGATCGAGCGGGTGTTCGCCAACCAGAACGCCAACACGGCGATGGGCACCGCGCAGGCGGGCGGCGTCATCGCCCTCGCCGCGGCGCGGCGCAGCATCGACGTGCACTTCCACACGCCCAGCGAGGTCAAGGCCGCCGTCACCGGCAACGGCCGCGCGGACAAGGCGCAGGTCACCGCGATGGTCACCAGAATCCTTGCGCTGCAGACCAAGCCGACTCCCGCCGACGCGGCCGACGCACTGGCGCTGGCGATCTGTCACTGCTGGCGCGCGCCGATGATCGCGCGGATGGCCGCCGCCGAGGCCCAGGCCGCCGAACAACAGCGCAGATACCGGGCCACCCTCAAGGCCAAGGCCAAGGCGAAGAAGGGTTCGTCCCCGGCGCCGTCGCGGAGCGCGACGTGATCGCGTCGGTGCGCGGCGAGGTGATCGACATCGCACTCGACCACGCCGTCGTCGAGGCCGCGGGTGTCGGCTACAAGGTGATGGCCACCCCGTCGACACTCGCCGCGCTGCGCCGCGGCGCCGAGACCCGCCTCATCACGGCGATGATCGTGCGCGAGGACTCCATGACCCTGTACGGCTTCGGCGACTCCGAGGCCCGCGACCTGTTCCTCACCCTGCTGGGTGTTTCCGGCGTCGGACCGAAGATCGCGCTCGCCACGCTCGCCGTGCACGATGCACAGGCGCTCCGGCAGGCTCTGGCCGACGGTGACGTCACCGCGCTGACCCGGGTGCCCGGCATCGGCAAGCGGGGCGCCGAGCGCCTGGTGCTCGAACTGCGCGACAAGATCGGACCGGTCGGCCCGTCCGCGGGTGGGTCGGCGATCGGCGGCCACGCGGTACGCGCGCCGGTCGTCGAGGCCCTCATCGGTCTCGGGTTCGCCGCCAAGCAGGCCGAGGAGGCCACCGACAAGGTGCTCGCCGACGATCCTGGCGCGAGCACGGCCGCCGCGCTGCGCGCCGCGCTGTCGATGCTGGGTAAGAAGTAGCGATGGGCCGATTCGCGAACAGCCCGGAGGACTCCGAGCCCGCCGAGGTGCCCGACGAGCGCGACGTCTCGGCGGCGCTGACCGTCGGCGAGGGTGATGTCGACGCCAGCCTGCGGCCGCGCTCGCTGCGCGAATTCATCGGCCAGCCCCGGGTTCGCGAACAGCTGCAGCTCGTCCTCGAGGGCGCCAAGAATCGCGGCGGCACACCGGATCACATCCTGCTGTCCGGTCCGCCCGGGCTTGGCAAGACGTCGCTGGCGATGATCATCGCCGCGGAGCTGGGCTCGTCGCTGCGGCTGACGTCGGGTCCGGCGCTGGAGCGCGCCGGGGATCTCGCCGCGATGCTGTCCAACCTCGTCGAGGGTGACGTGCTGTTCATCGACGAGATCCACCGCATCGCCCGGCCGGCCGAGGAGATGCTGTACCTGGCGATGGAGGACTTCCGCGTCGACGTGGTCGTCGGCAAGGGTCCCGGTGCCACGTCGATTCCGCTCGAGGTGGCGCCGTTCACCCTCGTCGGCGCCACCACCCGGTCGGGGGCGCTGACCGGTCCGTTGCGCGACCGGTTCGGGTTCACCGCGCACATGGACTTCTACGAGCCTGCCGAACTCGAACGCGTGCTGGCCCGTTCGGCGGGCATCCTCGGCATCGTGCTGGGCGGCGAGGCGGGCGCCGAGATCGCGCGGCGCTCGCGCGGAACGCCGCGGATCGCCAACCGGTTGCTGCGCCGGGTCCGCGACTACGCCGAGGTGCGGGCCGACGGCGTCATCACGCGCGACATCGCGAAGGCCGCGCTCGCGGTCTACGACGTCGACGAACTGGGCCTCGACCGGCTGGACCGGGCCGTGCTGTCGGCGCTGACCCGCAGCTTCGGCGGCGGACCGGTCGGCGTCTCCACGCTGGCGGTCGCGGTGGGGGAGGAGGCCACCACCGTCGAGGAGGTGTGTGAGCCGTTCCTGGTGCGCGCCGGCATGGTTGCCCGAACACCGCGGGGCAGGGTGGCCACCGCGCAGGCCTGGACTCACCTCGGCATGCAACCGCCCAGCCGGGCCACCGCGCTTGGACAGCCCGACCTGTTCGAGTAGGACGATCGCCAGATGGGCAGCGGCACAATGTATCTCGCTGCCCACGCCACGGTGGTCCCGATGAAGGGCATCGGCGCCTGATCTCAGGTGCGGAAGACGGCCGCTCCGCTGTGCCGGATCCGGTTGCCGCCGGCCCGTTTCGCCTCGTACATGGCCGCGTCGGCGGAGTCGACGAGATGGCCGACCATCCGCCTGGTGGTGTCGCCGTCGATGCTGAGCAGCGTCACGCTGGCGACACCGAGGCTCGCGGTGACGCCCCACGGGTTGGCGGCGACCGCCCGGCGCAGTCGCTCGGCGGTCACCTGGGCCTCACTCGCGGGCGTCGTCTCCGCGACGAGGAACTCCTCGCCGCCGACGCGGGCGACCACCGAACCGGCGGGACTGGCCCGGCGCAGGCTCTCCCCGACGGCGATCAGGATCCGGTCGCCGATCGCGTGGCCCTGGGTGTCGTTGACCTTCTTGAAGCCGTCCAGGTCGACCATCACGACGGTGAAGCACGGCGGCGGATCGCCGGTCGAGGCGGCGATGAGTTCCCGCGCGCCGCGGTGGAAGCCGCGCCGGTTCCGCAGTCCGGTCAAGGGGTCGGTGTTCGCATTCAGTGCGTCGGCGCTGAGCAGGTGGACGAGCACCTGACCAGAGAACGGCACGGCCAGCACGCCGACGGTGACCACCAGCAGCTTGGCGGCCGCCATCGCGACGTCACCGGCCGCGGCGATCTCCCAGGCGGCGAACAGTGCGGTGCCCGCGGCCGTGCACAGCGTCAGCGTCAGGTACCGCACGGAGTGGAAGAACGCGACGTATCCGGCCAGTGCGGCGAACGCCATGGAACCCAGCAGCGCCGTCTCGGGGTTGACCTCCATCAGACACGACGCGGCGATGCACCCGTTCGACATGACCGCGAAGGTTGCGGACTGCTGGTGCGTGGGCCACCGGGTGAACCACATCGCCGCCATCGCGGCACAGCACACGGCGACGAGCACCGCCACTGCGCGGCCGATCGGAGAGTGCGGGCCCGACGGGCTCCACAGCATCAGCAGCGGCGCAGCGCCGAGCGCCGCCACGATGGTGCCCATCATGAACCGGGTGAACCGCAGCAATTGACGCGCACCGAGATATTCGGAGAGCCAGTGGAAGTTGTCGGGTTGCCCCCACCACTGGCGAATCCGGCCCACTACTCGCGCCCCCGTACGGTTCGCCGCGCAACTGCTCGCGTGTCGGCGTTGGTACGGGATGTTACCTATTCAACGACCGGTTTGCTGGACATCGCCAATGTGGCAGCGTCCGGCATCTGCCGATTTCGTCACAACAGGCCCAGCAGCTCCAGATCGGTGACGTACTTGACGATCACCGGTGCGGTGACATGCGGAATGTCCTTGTCCGCGCCGATTTTGGCCTCCTGCACCGCGGTGCGGAACCGTTCGGTCGGCGCGAGGGATCCACGCATCGGCTTCTCCGGCTGTTGATAGTTGTGCAGCAGCGGCAGGAGTGAATACTGACGCTGTTGCTGGGGCAGGCCGCGCATGGCCGTCTCGAACCGGTCGAGCCAGGTGCGGTAGTCGTCGATGCGGCTGATCGGATAACCGGCGTCGACCAGCCAGTCGACGAACTCGTCGAGCCCGAGGCCGTCGTCGTAGGGATTCATCACGTGGTAGGTCTCGAAGCCGGATCCGCGCTCCGCCACCGCCTGTGCGCCAAGGGTGTCGATGGCCTCGGCGATGAACTCGACCGGCAGGCCGTCGTAATGGGCACGGCTGCGCCGGCCGTCGGCGTCCAGTTCGTAGAACGACGCGGGCGCGATGCCGGTGGCCACCAGGCTCAGGATGGTGCGGGTGAACATGTCGGGCAGGTTGAGCTGCCCGGCGTAGGTGGTGTCGGCCAGGATCATGTCGCAGCGGAACACCGCGACCGGCAGGCCGCACAGGTCGTGGGCCTCGCGCAGCAGCACCTCGCCGGCCCACTTGCTGTTGCCGTAACCGTTGGCGTAGCTGTCGTCGATCCGGCGCACCGGGCTGATGGCGCGGATGTCGCCTTCTTCGGTGAAGCGACCCGGTTCGATGCCCGCGCCCACGCCGATCGTGGAGACATACGTGAACGGCTTGAGCCTGGCGGTGAGTGCGAGTCGGATCAGTTCGGCGGTGCCCACCACGTTCGGGCCGAACAGCTGGCTGTACGGCAGCACGTGATTGACCAGTGCGGCGGGATCGACGATCAGGTCGACGGATTCGGCGAGTCGACGCCAAACCTCTTCGGAAAGGCCGAGATTCGCCTCGCCCTTGTCACCGGCGATCACCTCGAGATGGTCGGCCGCCAGGTGGCGGTAGTGCCGCAGCAGCTCAGGGTCACCGCTGTCGAACGTCTGATCCAGGCGCTGCCGGGCGGCGGCGTCGTCCTTCGCGCGCACCAGGCAGATCACCGTGCCGCCGACCAGTGACATCCGCTCCAGCCAGTCGAGCGCCAGGTAGCGGCCGAGGAATCCGGTCGCGCCCGTGAGCAGGACGGTGCGGACCTCGCCCCGCGGCGCGGGCAGTGCCGCGGCGTCGGCGAGTGTGCGGGTGTCGATGAACTTGTCGAGGGTGAGATCGCGGGCACGAGCCTCGGTCACCGGCTCGGACGCGGAGAGACCGTGCACGGCGGCGAAGTTGGGCCGTCTGGTGCCCGACGTGCGCTCCGCCTCGATGTAGCCGGCCAGGGCCTGCAGATCGTTGGCCGGGCTGACGATGACGCCGACGGGCACGTCGATGCCGTAGATCTCGTTGAGCAGGTTGGCGAAGGTGAGCGCGGACAGCGAGTCGCCGCCGAGATCGGTGAAGTGCGAATCGGGCCGCACATCGGCGGCCGCCGCACCGAGCAGAGCGCCCGCCGCCCGGCCGATGGTCTCCAGAGCCGGCCGCCCGGCACCGTCGCGGCGCAGCGTGCGCAGTTCGTCGGCCTGCCCTTCGGCGAGGTCGATGTAGAGCTGCTCGAGCCGTTCGCCGTAGTGCTGCTTGAGCTTCGGCCGGGCCAGCTTGCGGATGCCGGTGAGCAGGCCGTTCTCCAGGGTGAACGGCTGCGTCTCGACGAGGAAGTCCCGGGGGATCTCGTAGGACTGCAGCCCGGCTGCCTTGGCGGCGTCCTGAAGGGCGGTGGTGAGCAGGGCCTTGAGCTCGGCCGGGTCGTGCTCGGCGAGCGCATCCTCGGTCGGCACGACGACGGCGAGCAGGTAGGACCGGGAGCTGTTGCCGTAGATGTAGATCTGGCGAACCGGTGCGCTGGTCGCGAACACCGACTCCACCTTGGCGATCGTCACGAACTCGCCCTGGGAGAGTTTGAGCACGTTGTTGCGGCGGTCGACGTACTGCAGCCGGTCGGGTGCGAGTTCGGCGACGATGTCCCCGGTGCGGTAGTAGCCGTCGTCGTCGAACATCTCGGCGGACAGCTCGGGCCGGCGGTAGTAGCCGGGGAACAGCTGCTCGGACTTGACCAGGAGTTCGCCGCGCGGGTGCGGCCGGTCGGTGTGGAAGTACCCGAGATCGGGGACGTCGACGAGCTTGTAGTCGATGACCGGTGGCCGGCGGACCACGCCGTCGACGAACACGGCGCCGGCTTCGGTGGAGCCGTAGCCGTCGACGAGGTGCATGTCGAGCAGCTGTTCCACCCAGGACTTCATCTCCGGGGACAGCGGCGCGGATCCCGTCATGGCCCCGATGAAGCGCCCGCCCAACAGGTTTCGCCGCATCTCGGCCATCACCTGGTCCTCGGCGGCGGACCGGTCGGCGCCGTCGGCGGTGCGCCGGTCGACCTCGCTGGTGAACTCCTGGAAGATCATGTCCCAGATCCGCGGGACGAAGCTGAGCTGTGTCGGCCGGCTCAGCGCGAGATCCTCCAGGAGGGTGGACAGGTCGCTCCGTGCGGCGAAGTAGACGGTGCCGCCGGCGGCGAGCGTGCCGACGAGGATGCCGCGGCCCATCACGTGGCTCATCGGCATGAAGCTCAGCGTGATCGAAGGGACCACCGGGTTCTGCTCGTGAAAGCCGTTGTTGTTGGCCGCCTTCCACATGTCGGCGACCTTGCGCTCGGGATACATCGCGCCCTTGGGGGCGCCGGTGCTGCCCGAGGTGTAGATGAGCAGGCTCAGCGGGTCGGCGTCGGCCGCGGGCGCCGTCGTCGCGGAGGGCGTTCCGGCGCCTCGCCCGAGCTCGCGGGTGAGCGTCTCGACGGGCACGTCGTGACCGCCGTCGGCCAGCCTGCGCCGGGCGGCTTCGAAGGCCTGGTGCTGTGCGGTCACCTCGGGCCGGTAGTCGAAGACCACCAGGCGGGTGGGCTGGTGTCCGGTGAGGATCAGCTCGACGGCGTCGTCGAGCATGTCGATGCCCGCGGCGATCAGAGTGGGTTCGGTCTCGGCGACGATCGGCTGCAGCGCCTCGACGGGGGCGCTGGTCTGCAGCGGCACCGACACCGCGCCGAGCAGCATGGTGGCGGTGTCGACGACGGTGTAGTCGACGCTGGTGAAGCCGAGGATGGCCACGCGATCGCCGGGATGAACGGGGTTGCCCTCCCAGGCCGCGGCCAGGTTCTGAACGCGCGCCCACAGCTCGCCGTAGGTGACGGTGTCGAACGACGGCAGCAGCTCGGCGGAGGTGGCGCCGGTCGACGGGTCCTCGACGAGACGCACTGTGCGCTGGGCCAGTGCGGGCCGGTCGGCGTAGCCGGTCATGACCGTCTCGATGACCTCGGGCAGCCGGAGCCCGGGCGCAACGGCTGCGGCGCTGACGTCCGCGAGCGGGACGGCGGCGGCGAATTGCGGGTCGGTGGCGGTCAATTCGGCGATGCGGCGGGTGAGCCGCTCGTCGGGGGTCTCATTGGACATGCGCGATCTCCAGTGCAATCGGTGCAGTTTGTGACGCGACGCTGCGCCTGATCAGAACTACGTTAGTAAAGCTAAGGTTATTCCTAGATCGGCTGTACGTAGGCTGTCAATGTATTGTGATCTCGCTCTCCCGTCGGCGGGCGCGCCGTCGAATTCGGCGCCACGGTCGCGGTGGTGCGCCGCGCACGGCCCTGCCGTCGATCTCGAGGGATCGCGGGAAAAACACAGGTGACGGGGTCGCTCGGGGGTGTTACGGCCGGGTGCCGGATGGGTACTCCGGCGGCAACAAAGGAGGCACCATGAAGGACTACGACAGCTCGGACACCCCGGCGGCGCGCGCACGAGGCGGGCGGATGCGGATTCCGCGCAGCCGCGGGGCCGCGAGTGGATTCCTGTTGATCTTGCTGGGTCTCTGGGGAGCGCTCGTCCCCTTCATCGGGCCCTACTTCGACTTCGCCTTCACCCCTGATCAGGTCTGGGCGTGGACGACGGCCCGCGGGTGGCTCGAGGTGCTGCCCGGCGTGGTGACCGTCGTGGGCGGCTTCCTGATGCTGACGTCGCGCAACCGCGCGACGGCGATGCTCGGCGGTTGGCTGACCGTGGCGGCCGGGGCATGGTTCGTCATCGGCCGGGCACTGGCCGGTCCGCTCGGCCTCGGCAACGCCGGCGCGCCGGTGGCCACCAACGACACCAAGCGGGTCTGGCTGGAACTGACCTACTTCTACGGCCTCGGCGCCCTCATCGTGTTCCTCGGGGCGATCGCGATCGGCCGGCTGTCGGTTCGCAGTGCGCGTGACATCGCCTATGCGCAGCGGCCGGTGGAGACCACCACCACCGGTTCGCAGCCCGTGATCGAGCAGCCGGTACGACAGGACCCCGGCCTCGGGCAGCAGACCGTCGGGCAGCCGACCGGGTACGGACAGCAGCCCGTCGGCCAGCAGGCCGGCTACGGGCCGGCCGCTGATCAGCCCGTCGGTCAGTCGACCGGGTATGGGCCGGTCGCGGATCAGCAGCAAGTGCAGGCCGCCCCGCGGCGGCGCGGTCTGCTCAGCCGGCTGCGCAACCGGGGCAGCGGCAACACGCTCGCGCGCCACTGAGCCGCATGGCAGGCACGGCCGTCGAGCACATGCTCGGCGGCCGTTCTGTGATCCGCCCACATCCACATGCCGCTTATGAGCCGGAACATTGTGTTCCGCAGCACCTTTGATGGTGCTTAGCCACACGAAGTGGTTACCTGGGAGTTCGGGCGGTCGACGACGCCTCGCCGTACCGTCCCGTGAAACAGGAGGCTTTCGATGACCACGCCACTTCGCCTGCACGGCCTCTCCGAGCAGGTGCACCGCGCGCTGGCCGACCGCCTGAACCCGGCCGCGGCGCCACAGGGCCATGACGAGATCGCCGAGATCGCACTCGGCCGGTGGGCCTGCGTGCTGTACAGCGCGCTCGGACTGCCGAGCCGCGACTGGGTGCAGGTCGCCTGCTGGGCCGACGAGGCCGACGAATTCGCCATCGAGGCGCTCGGCTCCTACATCGACGTGATGGTCGCGGCGCGCTGCGCGTCGCCGTCCGACGATCTGCTGTCCGACCTGATCGCCGCCGAGGTCGACGGTGACGGGTTCACCGCGGACGAACTGCGCGCCATCGTCATCGCGCTCGTCACCACCTAGCCGCGTCGATCAGCCGGTGTAGACCATCACGTGCTTGATGCGCGTGTAGTCCTCCAGGCCGTACATCGAGAGGTCCTTGCCGTGGCCTGAGGACTTGAATCCGCCGTGCGGCATCTCGGCGACCAGCGGGATGTGGGTGTTGATCCACACGCAGCCGAAGTCGAGCGCATTCGACATGCGGATCGCGCGGGAGACGTCCTTGGTCCACACCGACGACGCCAGTCCGTACTCGACGCCGTTGGCCCAACCCAGCGCCTCGTCCTCGTCGGAGAAGCTCTGCACCGTGATGACCGGGCCAAAGATCTCGTTCTGGATCATCCGGTCGTCCTGCAGGAGTCCGCCCACCACCGTCGGTTCCACATAGAAACCCTTGTCGCCCTGCCGGTTTCCGCCTGCGGCGATCTTCGCGTGTCCGGGCACGTCCTCGAAGAAGCCGAGCACGCGCTCCATCTGGTTGACGTTGTTCACCGGCGGCACCCACGCGTCCTCGTCGTCGGCGGCCTTGCCGAACGTCGTCGTCGCCGCCTTCGCCTGCTCGGCGAGCGCGTCGGTCAGGTCACCGGCGATCGAGGCGGGTGCGAGCACGCGGGTGGCCGCGGTGCAGTCCTGACCGGCGTTGAAGTAGCCGGCGGTGGCGATGCCCTCGGCCGCGGCCGCGATGTCGGCGTCGTCGAACACGATCACCGGCGCCTTGCCGCCCAGTTCGAGGTGGGTGCGCTTGAGGTTGCCGCCCGCGCTGACGGCCACGGCCCGGCCCGCCGCCACCGATCCGGTGATCGAGACCATCTCGGGGGTCGGGTGCGAGACGAGGTTGGCGCCGGTGACGCGGTCGCCGGCGACGACGTTGAGCACACCCGGGGGCAGGTGTTTGGCCGCCAGTTCGGCCAGCATCACGGTGGTGACCGGCGTGGTGTCGCTCGGCTTGATGACGACGGTGTTGCCCGCCGCGATCGCCGGGCAGAACTTCCAGATCGCCATCATCATCGGGTAATTCCAGGGCGCCACCTGGCCGATCACGCCGATCGGCTCCCGGCGGATCCACGACGTGTGGTCGGCCATGTACTCACCGGCCGACCGGCCCTCCAGGACGCGCGCAGCGCCGGCGAAGAATCGGATCTGATCGACCATCGGCGGGATCTCCTCGGCCGCCGTCACATGGTCGGGCTTGCCGGTGTTGCGGCCCTCGGCCCTGATCAGGTCGGCGGCCGCCTTCTCCACCTCGTCGGCAAGCCCGAGCAATGCCTTCTGGCGGTCGGCCGGAGTGGACTTCTTCCAGGTCTTGAAGGCCGTCGACGCCGCGGCGTAGGCATTGTCGATGTCCTGCTCGTTGGACACCGGGGCGGAGCCGTACTCCTCCCCGGTGGACGGATCGACGAGCGGCATGGTGGCGCCGGACACCGAGTCGACGAGTTCGCCGTTGATGAAGTTCTTCACCGTGGTCATGGAGGGCTCCTTTACAGGTCGGCGAGGATGAGGGCCAGCACGTCGAGGCCCTCGACGAGCAGGTCGTCGGAGATGGCGAGCGGCGGCAGGAACCGCAGCACGTTGCCGTAGGTGCCGCAGGTCAGCACGATGACCCCGGCGGCGTGGGCGCCGGCGGCGAGCTTCTTGGCCAGGTCGGCGTCCGGTTCTGTGGTGCCGGGTTTGACGAGCTCGACGGCGATCATCGCGCCGCGGCCGCGCACGTCACCGATGCGCTCGTCCTCGGCCTGCAGCCGGTGCAGCCGGTCCTTCATCAGCGTCTCGATCTCGCGGGCGCGCGCCACGAGCCCGTCGGACTCGATGGTCTCGATGGTGGCCAGGGCGGCGGCGCAGGCCAGCGGGTTGCCGCCGTAGGTGCCGCCCAGCCCGGACACGTGCGGGGCGTCCATGATCTCGGCTCGGCCGGTGACCGCCGACAGCGGCAGGCCGTCGGCGATGCCCTTGGCGGTGACGATCAGATCGGGCGCGATGCCTTCGTGCTCGCAGGCGAACATCGCCCCGGTGCGCGCGAATCCGGTCTGCACCTCGTCGGCGATGAACACGACGCCGTTGCGGCGGCACCAGTCGAGCAGGGCGGGCAGGAAACCCTCGGCGGGCACGATGAAGCCGCCCTCGCCCTGGATCGGTTCGATGATCACCGCGGCCAGGTTCGGCGCGCCGACCTGCTTGTCGATGACGTCGATGGCGCGCCGGGCGGCCAGCTCGCCGTCGGTCGCCAATTCCTTGCCGAACTCCGCGTCGCGGAACGGATAGGACAGCGGCGCGCGGTAGACCTCCGGGGCGAACGGGCCGAAGCCGTGCTTGTAGGGCATCACCTTGGCGGTCAGCGCCATCGTGAGGTTGGTGCGGCCGTGGTAGGCGTGGTCGAACGACACCACTGCCGACCTGCCGGTGTAGGTCCTGGCGATCTTCACGGCGTTCTCGACGGCCTCGGAGCCGGAGTTGAACAGCGCCGAACGCTTCTCGTCGTCGCCGGGGGTGAGCCGGTTGAGCGCCTCGGCGACCGCGACGTAGCTCTCGTACGGCGTGACCATGAAGCAGGTGTGGGTGAATTCGGCCACCTGCGTGCGCACCGCGTCCACCACGCGTGGCGACGCATTCCCGATGGTGGTGACGGCGATCCCCGAGCCCAGGTCGATGAACCGGTTGCCGTCGACGTCCTCGAGGATGCCGCCGCCGGCGCGCGCCGCGTACACCGGCATGGTGGTGCCCACGCCGCGCGACACGGCGGCGGCCTTGCGGTCGATGAGGGCCTGCGACTTCGGTCCGGGAACGGCGGTGACGAGGTGGCGGCTCTGCTCGAGAAGGGTCACGGCACGACTCCTGCGATCACGGGGCGTCTTCGAGGGGCACAGCGAGGGGGTTCGGCTTTGGCACCGAGCCTAGTCGGCGACGGGCTCCACGCGACTGGAAACGGCGCCCGCCGCCCCAACCCGCTCGGGAATTCGTACCAGAATACGCCAGATGATGCGGTATCAGTGGTCAAGCGCGGCATTGTGCGACGGGATCGTCGGTCGCCTCGGCGCGGCGCCGGACTGCGCAGCGCCCGCCCGGTGTTGTGCCTCGATGACCACCTCGACAGGCACCATCTCCGGACTGCCAATAGAGTCGAGGCCGCCGCCGTGCTGGATTGAACGCACGGGGCAGTCGGCTGCCAGCTGCCGCAATGGCACACTGGACAACTACGAGGCATCGCGACCTGACTGAATCGGGGCGCCGTCGCCGCACAAGCCGACACGAAAGACTGTTGCCGTTATGGACCTGGTCGTATTCCTGCCCCTGCTCATCATCCTGGGCGCATTCATGTTCTTCGCATCGCGCCGCCAGAAGAAGGCCATGCAGGCCACCATCGACCTGCACGAGTCGCTGCAGATCGGCGACCGGATCCACACCACCTCCGGTCTGCAGGGCACCATCACCGGCATCACCGACGACAACATCGACCTCGAGATCGCCCCTGGAGTCGTCACCACCTGGATGAAGCTGGCAGTGCGCGACCGCATCACCTCCGACGCCGATGACTACGACGACATCGACGACATCGACGAGTCCAACGAGGTCACGTCGTCGGCCACCGAGGTGACCGAGAGCACCTCAGTCGTCGACTCCACCGCGGATTCGGACCGCCTGAAGAAAGACTGACAGCAGAGCACTCAGCCCGGGCACGTACTCTTTGCCGTGCTGAGCAACTGATCTCGATCTCGAGGAGACCCAACCAACGTGGCATCGTCTTCGGCGCCGGTGCATCCTGCCCGCTACCTGACGCTCTTTCTGGTGCTGCTCGTCGGCGTCTACCTCCTGGTGTTCCTCACCGGGAACAAGAAGCCCGACCCGAAGCTCGGGATCGACCTGCAGGGCGGCACCAGGGTCACCCTGACCGCGCGCACCCCGGACGGCACGCCGCCCACCCGTGACGCCCTGGCCCAGGCCCAGCAGATCATCAGTGCCCGCGTCGACGGTCTCGGCGTCTCGGGTTCCGAGGTCGTCGTCGATGGCGAGAACCTGGTGATCACGGTGCCGGGCAACGACGGCAACGAGGCCCGCAATCTGGGGCAGACGGCGCGGCTCTACATCCGGCCAGTAATTCAGGGTATTCAGGCTCAGGCGCTCGGTCAGGGGAACGCCGAGGGACAGCCGCCGGCCGAGGGCCCGCCGGGACTGCCCGGCGGACCCGAAGGGGCACCCGGCCTGTCCGGTGGACCCGGCGGCCT